>NZ_KI518127.1 GCF_000479045.1 Cetobacterium somerae ATCC BAA-474 | reverse complement strand
CTATGGAGTTATATAAAGATACTGAATCTTTAGTTTTTAAAGAAGGCAATAAAAAATATTCAATAAAATTTTTTAGAGTATATTATCCTAAAAGATATGAAATAAGAGCTTTAGACAAAAAGGTAAGAGATGATATATATGAATTTAAAAATGGAGTATCTTTTGATAAATTTCTTATTGAAATAAAGGATTGGCTTATAGAAAAGTATGGAATTTATCAATTAAATAGAATAGTTTTTCTTCCTATACCAGCATCTAATAAAAAAGTAAATGAAAAAAGATACAAGAAATTTTGTGAACTTTTATGTGAAGATTTAAAAATTGAAAATGGATATAGTTATATAAGTATGAAAGAGAATAATTCTCCAAATCATTTAAAAAATGATGTAAAAGCTAAGAAATATGAGTTTATATTAAACGAAGATAGATTAAGAGGAAAACGACTTATAGTTTTTGATGATATATTAACTTCTGGAAAAACTTTTTATTCTTTAGCTACCACTTTAGATGGTTTAAATTGCAAAATTAGATTAGCTATATTTTTAGCGAGAACAATAAAAGAAGAGGACTATGTTGAAGAATATTTTACGATTTATAAGTAACGTAAATGTTAGTAAAGTGAAAAAGAAGAATTGAATATTTTGGGGAAAAGTTTTAAAAAAAAAGTGAAGTCATAAATAAAATTTATAATTATTAGATTTTTCTTGAGTCTATTGACTTAATTAAAAATTTAATCTATTAAAGTATTTTTATAAAAATGAAAAAAAAATTTCAAAAAAAGATTGACAATATAGGATTAAATTTGTTATTATCATTTCAAATAAAAAAATAGGAGGAA
>NZ_KI518126.1 GCF_000479045.1 Cetobacterium somerae ATCC BAA-474 | reverse complement strand
ATCTCTTTTTTTATATTTAAAGTATCTAAAACTACACTTGAATTTTTTTCAGGTATTTCAAAAATAATATCATATCTATTTTTATTTTTTTGAAATTTTAAAATTCCATTAATTTTTATTGTTTCGTCTTTATATAATTCCAATTCCAAGTTTTTGTGAATTGAATCTCCATATAAATTCAATTGAAATAAAAAAATCATAGATATTACAAATTTATAATAAAATTTATTCATGCTACACCCCTATTTTAAAATAATCTTTTAAAACATTTATATAATTTTCTGGAATAAGAATATAATTAGCTTTATATAAGACTTTATTCTCACTAATCTCCTCTTCAATACCAGTTGTTATTGCCCACTTCCCATTAATAACTCCTATTTCCCCCTTATATTTAGTTGGAACATATGTATCTTCATATGCAACATATAAAGTTCTCATCATTAAACCTGGTTTCAATCTAAAAAGTGGATCTTCTGATTCATATCTATTTATTTCTAAATTTTTACTCTCTTCCAATACTTTAGAAATAGTATCACACAAATCTTTAGCAGTAAAAAGCTCATATCCCCAAGATACTTTAGTTATTTGTCCTTCTGTAGGTATCTTAAAGTCCTCTTTCGCATAGAGTGCATTATCTAAAAAAGATCTGTAAACTACAAAAGTTTCCGTTGGATCTCCTACGCTAAATAGGGAAAATCCATCTCCTTTAGCTATTCTTTTTCCCTCTTTATGTCCTCCCTGAGAGATAATGTAGGTACTCCCTTTCCAACGAATAGTATCTCCAAAAATCTCAGGTGGATTTTTTTCATAACCGAGGAAAATCTTAAAAAAAATAAAAATAATAGTTCCTAATAAAATAAATTTTATTTTTTTCATCTATCTCTCCTAAAACTCTTCAGTCATCTCTAATTTATTTTTTATAAACCAATATTTATATAGATACGTAAAAAATAGATATAAATATAACAGAGTGATTAAAATATAAAGTTTAAACATCACTCTTAAATTTTGAAACTCCTTTTCACTAAAATCTTTTTTAGAGGCATCTAACGTTATTACTTCAGTCATTTTATTTTTTTTCGTTATAATCCCTACTGCACTAAACTCCGTTCCGTTTATAAATTTTAAAATTTGTTTTGAATTTCTTTTTAATAAATCGTAACTGACACCTCCATTTGAAAAGCTATAGTAACGTCTTATATTTTCGGGTATCAAATCTATTTTAAACATAAAATCATTTTTTCTAACCTCTCTATACTTTTTTAAAAACTCAATCTCTTTTTCATAAAAATCATAGACGTCAGATATTTGAATAACACTTTCATTTCTAAAAGGATATAATGGAAGTTCTTTGAGAAGAGTCATTATCTTATTATCTTCACTGGAGTTTTCCCTTCTTAAAAGATAGATTATTCCTGTAGATTCATCTGACATAACCTGAACATTTTTTAAAATTAATTTATCTCCTATTTCAAAATCTGAAAAACTATACTCTTTGCTTTCCTCAATAATTATCTCTTTTCTAGTATTTCTATGTAGTCCATCAGTATAAATTCTAAAAGCTTTAAATGAAAAAATTAAGCAAACTATTAAAGTTAATATAATAGATATTTCAATACATCTAAGACGGCTAACTCTAGTAGTTAATCTTCCGTTTGTTATAACATCATCTATTGAAAAAGTTGGAAAATACTCTATCTTAAATAGTTTATCTCCAGTTTCATATAATTTTGAAAAAAGCATACCTCTTAAGTTGAAAATAATAGTACACCCCAGAACGCACAAAGTAAACACAGTCGTTAATTTTGAAAAGGGATTAAAAAAAGCAGCAAATAAAAATATAAAAGATAAAATAAAATTGCTAAAAATTGGATCTGTTTTATCTATTTCACTTGGAAAACTTTTAATCTCTTTAACATAATCTAAAATATTAAATCCATTTATCTCAATAACATAAAAACTACCTAAAGCAACAACTCCTTTTAAAGTTACAACTTCATTCTCTTTTAAAAAGAATTCATTCTTATTTATAAAGTAAGTGTTAAAAGTATTTATTTTCCAATCGTTAATATAATCAAAAGAATATGTGTACTTAATCCCATATTTCCCACGAAAGCTTCTATCTTTTTTTTTGACCTTTCCCTCTAAAATATTTACAATTCCCTTATTTTTTAATAAAAATATATTTTTGTAAATTCCATTCAATAGAAATAAATCTTTTTTAGATAAAATCTCCCTAGTTTCTTTAATACTTTCTAATTTTTCCTTAGTCATTGGTTCAGAATAAAAGCTATCATAAACATAGCATAGATAGCACAAAATAATAAAAAATATAATTATTAAAAGCTCTCCCATTTCCCCTCATTTCTATAAATTATTATTTAATTATCAGATTTATAAAATTTTTTATATAATTCGTTTTCTTCCTCTTCACTTAAAACATATTCATAAATAATATCCCCATTTTCTGAATACTCAACCTCTTTAAACCCTGTTCTTTTATCGCCATCATAAGTATCCATAACTTCGTAAACCAATCTATTATTTTTAAAATTTTGTGTTTTTATCCATGTTCCACTTCCAAAACTGTTAGCTCCATTAATATCAAAGACAATTGGAGAGTCATATTTCAAAACTTGAACTATTGTAACATCTTTTAAATGCTCATACTCCTCTTTTAAAAATATATTTAAAGGTACATCATTTAAGATTTTATATAGTATCTTACCAGTGGAATCATAATAAACTAAAGATAGCAATTGGTTATCTTTCCAAACTTCATCTGTTTGAATCTCTTTAGGTGAGTAATATGTTTTTTTTACTCCATCTAACTCTCCATCTTTCCAATTGGAAAACTCTTTGATACTACCATTCTCAAAGTACTCATAGTATTCACCCACATATTTCCCATTTTTTAAAGTATATTCCAACCTTTTTTTATCAGTGTAAAGTGGTTTTATTTTTCCTCTTCCAATCCACTCAACTCTAAACTCCTCCTCATAGTATTCAATAAATTTTCCATTACTAGCTTTATAATCTCTGTATGTATCTATAGGAAAAAGAATAGTATCATATATAAATGATGAGGTCCTATCCACCATGTATATAGGAATTGCTAAAGGTCCCAAAGTCATTCCAAGAACAACATATAAAGTCCCCTCTGTACTATTACTACTCATCTTGAAATTAAGAGAGGGATATACTCCTATATATCCCTCTCTTCTTTTAATTTTAGATGTAAAAGATGTTAAAAATATAAAAATAGCTATACTAATTCCTATTATTAATTTTTTATTTGAAATTTTCATATTAATCCCCTAATAAAAGCATTAAAATAACTCCAGTTGCTCCTGCGATAGCCATTGGCATTAAAACACCTAAAATAAATCCATATAAAATTCCTATTTTTGAAACTCCTATTTTTTCATCACCTTTAGTTATCCTTCTTTTTAAAGATAAAAAATAGATATAGTTACCAAAAAATCCTATCAATCCCATTAAAGCATAATTTAAACCTCTAATAGTAGAGGTAGAGATAGCTGTTAAAGAAAAAAACTCATACATCATTGCTAAAAAACCTAATAAAGTAACACAACAACCAATAATAAAAGTTTCAAAATACATCTGTCTATAACCCATCCATAATGGACCTAGAAATAAGGCACAAAAATTAGTTTTATTTTTTGGTCCTTTAAAAATATTTAGATAATATTCTCCTTTTTTATCAATATACTTTAATAATTTTTCTTCATTATTTTCTAAAAACTCTTTATTTTTTTGATTTGATTTTATATAATTACTCATCTATACTCTCCCTTTTCTGAAACTGCCCATATTTATTATAGTATTTTATTTCTATAGAATCATATTTTTTTATAATTTCATCCCATCCAAATAATAAATCTTTATATCCAACTTTGTAGACTTTCACTATAAAAGAATCGTCTTCTAAATATGTAAATATCTCCCTTATATAATTATCTTCATCGTAATCATTAAATTCTTGATACATTAAATCTCCAGAATTATTGTATATAAATTTTTCAACAACTCTATTTTTAATATCAAAATCTAAGCTATAATCTAACTTCCCATTCTCTTTAAAAAAATTAGAAAATATTAATTTGCCATCTTCGTCATATCCATGCTCTTCTTTCATATTACCATTAGTATAATAACTTATATTATTTTTCATATTCTATTAATTCTCCCTCTTCTGAATAAAAATTATGATTTCCTATCCAAGAGATATCGTTATTATAGTTATCTTCGTAAATATAATATCCCTCTTCCTTTATATTTCCATTGGGATAATAACTTATAAATCTATATATATTTTCATCTGATAAATAAATTGTAGTACTATCTAAAATCTCATTAAGATAGTTTTGTGTATCTATAAATTTTCCATCCTCTGAATAGTTTGTCACTATTTTTAAAGATTTATTTTGATTAAATGTCAGTAGCTCTCCTATCCAATAAAATACATTTGTATCTCTAAAGAAAGTTCCTTTTTGTGTCAGGATTTCATTTTCATTATAACGCTCTATTGAGTATTTATTTTCTCCAACTATTTTTTGTTTTTTTCTTAAATTTCCATTCTCATAATAAGAAATATCTAAGTTTTCATATCCTTTTATAATATTGTATGAATAGTCATCTTGATTATGTTCACAAAGAGCATCCTCCTATTGAACATAACTCTCTATCCCTCCTGATTTATAATATGATTTTGAATAATTTAAGTACGAGTATCCATCAATTAAATCATATTTACTAATTGATTGTAACTCTCCTGTTTCATAAAACCACTGAGATATTCCAACTCTTAGTCCATTTTGATAAGCTAATTTAGCATAAATTTTTCCATTTTCATAATAAAGTAATGAATCATTTATTGGGGCATTATTAGAATAATATGTCTCATCCTGTAGCTGACCTGATTTATAATATTTAAAAAACTTTCCACAACGTTTTCCATCTTTTAAGTCTATGATACATTCTATTTGGCCATTTTCATAATAGCTTTTAAACTCACAATTTTCTTTTCCTAGAGTATAAAAACTATCAGTTTTTATAACTCCATTTTTGTAATAATCTTTATATTCTCCATCTATTAAGTTATCCACATAAGAACAAATCTTTTTCAACTGACCATTTTCATAAAAAGTCCATCCCATTCCAATGTATTCATTACTATTATTGAGAGTTCCTATGCTCATCAAGTTTCCATTTAAGTAATATTCAACAATTTTTGAAAACTTTTTAAATTTATATATTTTACTTTTTAATTCACCTGTTTCGTAAAATTCTATTGTTTGATTTAAATTTGTTAAAAATTTTAAACTTCCATCCTCATAATAATATTTAGAAGTCCCAACAATTTCACCATTAGAATACTCCTGCTCTTCTAGTAAAACATCCTTTTCATTATAAAGATAACGATAACCATTTTTTACAAATTCAAAATTTTCTACACAGTACTCCTTTAAAGCTGGATTAATAACAAGAGTATTGTATCCACTAGGTGTCACAATTCGCTGAGACATTAAGTTATTTGTAGCATTTTCAAAAACTTCTATCTTTATTATGTTTTTATGAGTTATATCAAAAGTTATATCTTCATAAGAGGATTCATTAAAAATACTTCTAATAACTCCCACATTCTCTGAAGAAAATTCCCAGTACTCTAGAGCATATTCATTATCTAAATAATACTCTATATATTTATATTCATCTTCATCCTTGTTAATAAAACTATTATAAGAAATATTTAAATACTCTATCTCATCATCATTATTTAAATAATATATTGAATAGTATCCTTCTTCACTACTTAATTCAATTCTTCTTAAAAACATATTATTTTTCTTCAACTCTTTCCCTCTCTTGAATTCGATACCATAATTCATCTATAAAAAACGGAGATTTTATCTCCTCTATTATATTTTCTATAATAGTCATATCAATCTGCTCTTTTTTAACTATTTTTTTAGTATCTCCTATCTTTAAATATAAACTTTCAATCTCATAATTTTTTATAGTTGCTGATAGCTGTTCTCCTCCATCTAAAATTAAAATTTCTTGAGGAACTTCTTCATCATCAAAATCGATTTTAATTTGAAGCCCAAGCTCTTTAGAAACCTCTTTGTATATTTTTATTTTATTCTCTTTTATCTGGACTGCTTCGATACTATAAAAATCATTTTTTAATATTATACTTTTATCTTCAAACTCAATTGGTGAAGCATCAATTGTAAATAAAAACAAAATATATATGATAATTAAAATAATTTTATTTATAATGCTCTCCCCCTTTCTTCTAATGAACCTATTCTATAACTTATTTTCCTTTTTAACAATCCCTAGCACCCGACATT
The DNA here is from genome assembly GCF_000479045.1 of Cetobacterium somerae ATCC BAA-474. NCBI lineage: Bacteria > Fusobacteriati > Fusobacteriota > Fusobacteriia > Fusobacteriales > Fusobacteriaceae > Cetobacterium > Cetobacterium somerae. The sequence goes on along the minus strand of NZ_KI518126.1, from coordinate 16,779 downwards.
TTTTTACTTAAAATTGACACTTATCTAACTTCTTTTAATATAAATACGACATGCTATATCTATAGTTTTAAAACTTCATTTCTAACTCTTTAAAAACTTCAATGTATTCTCTCTCTTCATCCTTTTTTATTTTTTTAGAACTACTGTTTAGAAAATATAAATTTAATACTCTCATATTATCCTCTATAAATACACTATAATACCCTCTTCCACCAAGTTCTTTTAATTTTTCATTTTCTAAAATTAAAGATCTTTGTGCTCTAAGTTTTATTGAATTAGTTTCTATTTTTAAATCTCTTTCAAGAATTTCAACTATTCTTATAACTATATCTAATTTTTCTATATCAAAATTAACTGGATGAACTTTTAATATATACCCCTTAGATATCTCTTCCATTAAACTCCAAGTTTCATCTAAAGAAAAAGCTTTTTTATGTAAATACCCTTCAATCTTTATCTCTAATTTTTGAGCGATTAATAGAAGTGTTTCAAACTCTACCTTCTCTGCCTCATTTTCTGCTCTATGAATAGTCTTTTCAGAAATATCGCAAATTTCAGCCAATTCCCTCTGTGTGATTTTTTTTACATTTCTAGCACTTTTTAATTTATCTTGAATTACAATAAATTCAGCTTTCACCAATCTCTCCCCCTCTTAATAAATATGTCTGTTTTATATAATGTGTCTTAATTCTAATGTATTTATACGCCAATTTCAACATTTAAAAATATTATTTTATTGCATTGTTAAAAAACTTATGATATCATTTTCTTAGAAAGAAAAAGTTATAAAAATCACAATTAAACTCATATATACTTGGGATTGGCCAAGAGTTTCTACGAACTACCGTAAATAGTTCTCTATGAGGGATAAATATAATCGCTAATAATGAGAGTATATATTCCCATAGGATTTATATGCTCTTTTTTTATTTTCTATAAAATTATTTAATGGGGAGAATTTAATGAAAAAACTTACACTACTTTTAACACTATTGACATCTACTTTAACTTTAGCTGAAAGAATAGCTATAATTGGAGCAATGGACTCTGAAATTAAAATTTTACTTTCTCAAATGAAAGATGTAAAAAAAGAGGAGAAAGCTTCTGTTACATTCTATAAAGGAAAATTAGAAAATAAAGACGTTGTAGTTTTTAAATCTGGAATTGGAAAAGTAAATGCTGCTATGTCAACAACTATTGCCATGGAAGAGTATGATGTAAATAAAATCATATTTACTGGAGTGGCTGGAGCGATTAACAACAATCTTAATATAACAGATGTAGTTATCTCTGATTATTTAGTTCAACACGACTATGATACCACAGTTTTTGGAACTAAAAAAGGTGCTGTTCCTGGTTCAGTAGATACAAAATTTTCAGCTGACGAAACTTTAATTAAAATTGCAAAGAACTCTGCAGAAAAAGTTTTAGGAAAAAATAAAATTTATATTGGTACAATTGCTACAGGAGACCAATTTATTGCTGATAAAGCTACTGTTCAATCACTAGAAACAACTTTTGGTGCATGGGCTGTTGAAATGGAAGGTGCTTCTGTAGCTCACGTTGCAAATTTATATAAAGTTCCTGTTGTAGTTATTAGATCAATGTCTGATAAAGCTGATGGTAGTGCTCACATGAATTATAATGACTTTGTTACAATTGCAGCTGATAACTCTGCTAAAATTGTAATGACTATGCTTACACAAATGTAATTAAAATTCGGAGGGACAATACAATGAAAAATAAAATCTTACTTACTCTTATACTTTTAAATCTAACAGCTTTTGCTGCTACTGAACCTAGTTCAGCTATTGAAAAATTAAAACTTCAAGAGTTAGCAAAAACTTATCCAAAAGAAAAAATTGAAAAAAGTTTAAAAGGCTATAAAAATATTAAAACTGAATCTTCTGAATCTCTTTCACATAAAGCAGTTTTAGTTGATTTAAATATAACTTCAGTGGAAATGCTTAACCAAAAAAATTACTCAAGTATTACAGAATATGTTTCTGATTTTTTAGATAACAATGAAAACTCTTTAGGAAATATTTCTGATAAAAATATTTTTGAAAAAGTTTTAGTAAAATGGAATAATGTTGTTCCTGCAAAAGATAATCTTTTACTTGAAAAATTAAATGTAGCTTTAGCTAATGGACTTATGACTGGCTATAATCTAAAAAATATCAATAACTATGCTAATTTTGATAAAAACCTTTCAGTAAGTTATGGGCATAATGATATTACACACGCTATACAATTAATAGCTCTTTTAAAGGGTGAAGGTGTTGATGCCAAAGTTCAACTAGAACCTAAGACCTCTGCTTTCTTACATAATCCAAATTGGGGAGCTCCAAACTATACTCACATTATTTTAGAAGATGGAAAAATTGTTGTTACTCCTACAGAGTACGATTTAAAATTCCAATTCTCAAATAATAACGATAAAATTAAATTTACAAAACTTATTGACCTTTACGCAAAAAAAGATTCTAAAGATCAAGAGGGGTTAATTTATAAATCATGGTGGCAACCATTTATACAAACAGATAAAATTGAGGGATATCAAATGTTAATATCTCATTTAGTTAAAAATGGAGATTTTGAAGCTAATGTTCTAACTCTTCCTAAAAATTCAAAAGCTTTCATTGATTTTATGAAAAAAGGATCAAACTTAAAAGTTACGACTCAAGAGATTTGGGTAAACCCTGCTTTCTATAGATTTATGGAAGGGGATTATAAGTAAAATCAAATAAAAAGAGCCTCTGTAAAAAGAGGCTCTTTTTCAATAAAAGTTTAATATTATTTTATACTTTTTCTTTATAAATTTGATAAATTCTATTTTTTTCCTCTTCTCTAAACTCCTCTTGATTATCCCAATTTATTTTAGTTATGTCTATAGTAAATTTAGGATATTTACTAGATATCTCTACTGCTGATTCAGTTATTGGGAATTTATGTCTTAAGAAATAATCAGATGTATCTCTTCCAATAATCATTGACGACATTATCATCAACCTATCTGGAATACTAAATGGTTCTAATTCAATAGGTAAATGTCTCATTATATTATGATACTTCACAAAGAAATCTCCATCATTATAATACAATCTTAATTTAATCCAGAATGCCAACCTATAAAAGAATCCCATATCATAAATTGAAATCTCTGTATCTGCAATCTTTACTAATTCGGGAGCACATCTCGGATTTTTTAAATATTTAATTCTTGCTTCCTCTGCAAACCAGTTATTCATAACTTCTCCAAATAATCCCATATGATAATTAGAATCCATCTCGTGCCCAACCTCATGTCCAACAACCCATGACGAAGCAAAGTTTGATAAACCTTTGTTTAAAATTGCCAATGGATTATTCGAATATGCTGTATAGGCTCCTGCATAACATCCTCCTGCATGAGGATTTGCTGTTCCTCCTTCCCACATAAGTCTTCTATATGGTACTGCATTTTCAAAATATGTCCCAGCTTCTGCTATATAATATAAAAAATCTAAAAACTCATCTAAGATTTTTACTCTATCTGTTAAAGTTCCTAAAGGAATATTCTCTCTTAACCAATCATATCTTATTGCTGAAGTAAAATTCTTTCCTTCAATATATGCTGTATTTGAACTCACATGATTATCCTCTTTATATGTTAAGTTCCTTTCTTTACTGTAGAACTCATCTTCAGTTGTAAATCCATATTTATAATGTAATCCTGTTACTTCATCAGTTGTGTAAAGTCTTATCTCCTCTTCTCTTCCACCTTTACTTCCTCCATTTATAAATACATGACCTGTTTTATCTCCTAAGTTAACTATATTAATTCCTTTTTTAATATAAAATGTATGTTCACTTAAAGGTTTATGATCAGCTAAACTTAACTCTAATCTAAGGTCTTTATTACTTATAAATATCTGATTCGTATTTGGATAAATATAATAAGGTGTAGGATAAGCTCTTCCTGTAGTGCTTGTTTGTAGCTTTGAAAAATAATAATTTACATCATATTCTAATGCTTTCAATGTAAAAATATCGTATCCTATGTTGTTGTTGTTGTCTAAAATATTTTCAGCTATTTTTAATTTTGTAGAAATAATACTCGTAGATGACAATGTTTTTGACTTTAGTCTTCCTACTAAATCTTTTGTTACGTTTGAATTTAGTTTTGTAAACATCTCTTTATCTTCAAACATTTTTTCAACAATTTCATTAAACTTGTTATAGATATTGAATTCAACTTTATTTAAAATAACTTTATTTTCAACTGTCTTTTGTAAAATAATACGTATCTCTTTTGCTAATATCGATGCAAATTCTAAATTAACTAACGAAGTTGGTGAACTATTTTCATAATTTGCTAGTCTCTCCCAATTGTTTTGATTTTCACTTCTATAGAAAATTGAAGCACTATAAATTTTTCCAGTACTTTGACCTGCTACCTCACTTAAAATAGTTAAGCTATTAAATATTTTTTGGTTTTGGAATTTAAATATAACCTCTCCTAACTCTGAATTTTCATAGTAAGTTTCATTATTTCCATCTAAAATATTTTCTAATCCAGTTTTTTCCACACATGAAGTTTCAAGAGTTATTAAATCAACTGGATAAATATCTGAAATATCTTCATTATTATATAAATTTTTTTGATTTACTATTTTAAAATCTCCAGATTTAACTTTCCACTTTTCATCCTCATCTAAAACTAACTGAATCACAGGTTCTATTAAAATCTTTTCACCAAACTCTCCAAGAAGCTTTTGATTTTCTAAATCAGTAACTAAATTCAAATCTTTTATTATTTTTTTATTTCCTAAAGAATCTTTATAGTATACAGAAATATCTAAGATTTTTTCTGGTAACTCTTCAAATTTTATTTCTAAACCATTAGCTATTAAAAATTCACTGTTTTTTATTTGAAACTCTATTGGTTGTGATGCTTTTTCTATATAAAGTTTTTTTGCTAAAATTAACTTATCTATATACTCTTGTTTGAACAACTCTTTAGATAAAAGATTTCTTATTTCATCCAGTGTTACTGTATCTTTTAACTCTAAACACTCAGAAGTTTTAAATAAGTTATTTATTTTCTCCTCTAAAATATTATAAACAAATATTTCTAATTCATTTATCAGTGTCCAGTTATTTTCCCCTTGCTCAAAATCAATCCAGATTTCATCTGTTAAATATTTGTCTCCTTTTATTTCTAACCAATTGTTTAAATATTCTCCTCTTTCAAAACTTCCTAAGTCTACCCAACTACCATCAAAACTATTTTTTAAAGATATTTTATATTTTTGTAAAAATCCTGATGTAGCATTTCTATAACTCATAACTCTTCCAGCTTCAATTAGCATTGGTTTATTTAACTTTAAGTATATATAAGCTCCTGGTGTTTTCCTAAAGTGAACCTGTCCTATTAAATCTCCATCAAAAAGTTTTTCTATATCATTGTATCCACCATTTAATGCTGAGTTTCTTATAGTGAAACTTTCTCTTTGAAGTCTAACATCTATATCTTCATCTATTGCAAACTCTTCTAAATTATATGAATTTGTTTTTACTTGATAAATTTTTTGAATTCCATAACTTTGAGATTTTCCATAAATTACAATAGAAGCTTTATCTGTCATAATTTTTTCAAAATTAATTAAAACATTATCACCAATTATTTCAAATGGTACTTCATTTTCTCTTTTGTAACCATAGGTATCAACATATTTTAAATGTATTTTAGAAATCTCTCCCTCTGTTATAAACTCTACTCTATCAAAGATTTTTACTTCTTTTAACGGAATATCAAACTCCTCTGATTCAATACTTTCAAATAAAAATTTAGCTAATTGAATCTTCTTTATAAGAGCTGAATCTTTTTTTATTAAAGATTCTAAACCTAATATCTCTTCTAAAGTTACACCCGTTCTTAACTCCATAAAACTATTATCTTTAAATAATCTATCCACATCACATCTCAATGTATTAAGAGGACAAATTTGAATTTCGTTTATACAAACCCAATTACTTTCTGCATCAGTCACTCTTATTTTAATCTCATCTGTTAAATATGCACTATTCTTTACTGTTGACCAGTTATTAATAAACTCCTCATTAGAATAGTTTCCAAACTCTACCCACTCATCCATTAAAATGTTTTTTACAAAAATAGAATATCCTTTTACTATTCCAGGATTAGCACTTCTAAAACTATATAAATTTATTTTCTCTAAAAGTGTTTCTTTTGTTAGTTTTATTGTAATATCTGAGTAATCTCTAAATGATTTTGAACGATACTCTGTATTCATATTTCCATCAAAAGCTCTTTCTATTAAGTATGAGTTAGAGGTCGGATCTGATTCTGTTACTGTTATCTCATTCTTTGGAATATAGATTTCTACATCGTTATATATTGAAACCTCTTTCAAAGAATAAGTGTTTGCATTAATTGATAAAATAGAATCAACACCATAAACTTTAACTAAAGCATTCTCTCCATGTATTTTAGGTAAATTCAAACTAAATCTATCATTGTCTTGATCTAAATAATCAAATATTTTTTGAATCTTACATCCAAAATTATCTTCATATTCAAATACTATTCTTTCTAAATTTCCTGTAAATTCTAAATCAACTCTATCAAAAATAATATTTTTATCCACAGGAACTGCCTCTAAAATTGGAGTTTTTCTTTTAAAATATAACTCTAATGCTTTAGCTATAAGTTCTTTTAAATCTTCTGAGTTACTTGCTCTCTCTTTTAATGCTCTAATTAATTCATAAGTTATACTATCTTTTAATGCTGCGTATGTTTCATCTGTAAATAGATTTTTTATTTCAGCTTCTAATAAACTATACTTATTTATTGCAAGTTCATTTATCAAAGCCCAACCTCTATCAGCTTCTAAAATTCTTACACATATCTCATCTGTTAAATATGGAGAATTTTTTAAAATATGCATCTCTCTTACAAAATCTTCTACTTCTAAATACCCAAACTCTAACCATTTTTTAGAAACTGTGTCTTTTATCAATATCAGTACTTTTTTAATAAGTCCAGTTACTCCACTTGGGCTATCAAATCTAAAACTAGTGATTCCAATCTCATCTACAATTGATGCCTCATTTAATTTTATATTTATATCTAGATTATTACTAAAAGCTCTTGAACGAAAATCTGTTCTTACATTTCCATCAAACATATTTGAGAGAGGATAACTTTCATGTACATTATTACAATTTACAGCTAATTGCTCATATGTTAATCTTTGATCTAAATCTTCTGCTAATGCAAACTCAGATATCTGGTGTTCTTTAAACTTTATATCTGCTAAATCTCTTGCACCATAAACATCTAATTTTATTCCTCTTGTATAAGCAAATCCATTAAGAACTATTGTGCCTTTATTTTCTAAAATATTAATATTGCAATCTTTAATTTGTAAATTATTATACGTGTCGTAGTAGCTTAAAATAATTTTCTCTAATTTACCAATAATATCAAACTCTATTTCAGAAAATATCCTTAACTCTCCAAACTCAACTTCTATACACTTTGGAGGTACTCCATCATAATATAGTTCAAAAGCTCTATTAATTAAGTCTCTATACTCTTGAGTTACTGTTACTAAATCAGATAATCTCTTTATCTCTTCAAAAGTTACATCACTTCTTAAAGTTGTCTGCCACTTATCAGCAAATAAATAATCTATCTGTGCTCCCAGGGTACTATAATTAAATATTTTAACTTCGTTTATACATACCCAATTTCTATCAGACTCATAAACTCTTAATATAATCTCATCTGTTAAGACTGGAGCAAATTTCAACACACGCCATTCATCATTATATTCCTCAACAGAGTAAGTTCCTAAAGATATAAGCCTATTACTACTTAAATCTTTTCCTAAAAGTTCAAATCTTTTTATAGAACCAGAAGTAAAGCTAGGATTAAATCTCGTACTTAGAATTTTAAACTCATCAATTATTCTCAAACTATCTAATTTAAAATTAAAGTCATGATGACCACTATAAGTTCCACTCATATGTGATTCAGATCTTTCATTTCCATCTAACATATTAGTTAGTGGAAAACTTAAGTTTTCATTTAATGTAGTTATCGTTATGTTTTCTTTTAACAACTTTCTCTCTATGTCTTCTACTATTGCAAAATTTTCAAATGGATATTCATTATAAGTTAATTCTCTTATTTGTGTTACACCATAAAGCTGAATATATAAATTTTTCGTTAAAATTTTAGAGGTATCAATTATTATATTTTCATTATTTTGAACTAATGGAGTTATTAATTTTATATTTTCATTTTGCGTATTTAAATATCCAATATAATTTTTTTCTATAATCCCATCTACTTTAAATTGAATATTATCTATAACTTTTAAATTTTCAAAATTTAATTCTAAAGTCGTAGGTGTTTTATCCTTATAAAATAACTCTTCAGCTATATTTAAAAGATCTATATACTCTTTAGTATTTGTTGCTCTTTTTCTTAACTCTTGTATCTCCCAATAAGTTACATTAGCTCTTAGTGATATAAAATTAGAATCTAAAAATAAACCTTTTATCTCTTTTTCTAAAAGACTATATTGATATATTTCAACTTCATTTATGCATATCCAATTTCTATCAGACTCGTATACTCTTAAAATAATTTCATCTGTTAAGGCTGGTGTAAAGTTTAATTCACGCCACTCATCATTATACTCCTCAACAGTGTAACTTCCTAAAGATACTAACTCTTCACTACTTAAATCTCTGTTAAAAACTTCAAATCTTTTTATAGAACCTGATGTAAAACTAGGATTGAATCTTGTACTTAAAATTCTAAACTTATCAATTATTTTTAAACTATCTATTTTAAAATTATAGTCATGATGACCACTATAAGTTCCACTCATATGTGATTCAGATCTTTCGTTTCCATCTAACATATTAGTTAAAGGAAATCTTGAGTTTTCATTTAATGTTGTTATATTTAAAGCTTCCCTTGAGATTTTTCGTTCACTATCTTCAGTTAAAGCAAAGCCATCTATAGGATATTCCTCATATATTACATCTTCAATACTATTCACTCCATAAATTTCAATATAAACCTCTTTAGCTAAAATTTTAGGAATGTTTAAAGTTTTTATTTCTCCACTTTCTATTATTGGTATAGATATTTTTATATATTCATCTGCTGAATTTACATACTCAATATTATATAACTCCATTTCTCCAGAAGCTCTAAACCTTAAATTGTTAATTACTTTTAAATTTTCAAAAGTTAATCTTGAAGTTGCTGGAGTCCTTTTACTTAAATATATTTCTAATGCTTTATTTAAAAGTTCTTTATAGTAATCTGTATTTACAGCTCTTTCTTTTAATCTAACTATATCCCAATATGTAACTTCAGATTTTATATCTACCAAAGACTCATCAGTAAATAAATTTAAAATATCTCTTTCAAGAGTTGAATAGTTATATATTTCTATCTCATTTATATATGCCCATTTATTTTCTGAATCTTCAACTATTAACGTAACCTCTTTAGTTAAGTATGGTAATGTTTTAATTGTCATCCATTCATTTTTAAACTCTTCAGTAACATAAGTTCCAGCTTCAATCCATAATCCATCCATAGGATTTTTTACTAAAATTTTAAACTGCTTTATTAATCCTGAAGTACTGCTTCTATAACTCAAAATTCTTGCACAATCAATTACTTTCTCCTTTGATAACACCATATGAACCCAACCGTAATTTGAATATTTTTTTAATTGAGCTTCTGTATTTAAGTTGCCATCAAAGGCTCTTGATATGGGTTTTGATGATTCTACAGCAGAAGAAGTCACTGTTAAAGCTTCATATGATATTTTCTTTTCTATATCTTCATTAATACTAAAATTTTCTATAGGATGTCTATTAACTTCAATATCTCTAACTTCTAAAGTTCCTAAAATTTCAATTGATAACTCTTTAACTAATGTTTTAGCAAAACTTACTGTTATTAGATTTTGAGTTTGTTCCACAGCAAACTCTTGAGTCCTTTCATTTCCATATCCATCTAAATATTTTAAAATAACTTTTTCTATAACTTCATCACATAAAAAACTTATTCTATCAACTATACTTAAAGTTTCAATAATTTTTCTTGTATAACTATTCTTTAGCATATTTTCAACTCCTATTGATTTCTTCTTAAAATTTCATTAAACCTTCTTACCTCTTCTAATTGATATTCTCTCTGATTTTCATAAGTTATCCAATTTATATCCACATGAAGCGATGGATACTTTTCACATCCTTGAATAGTCTCTTCACTTAAAGAGTATACCTCTTTAAAGTATATTGAAAGATTTCTCTCTAATATTTGTGAAGCAACTAAAACTAAATTATCTAAAGTAGGCTCGATTACTCCTCTAATTAATTTAGGAATTAATCTCTCTGTTCCATGAACTAATCTAATTTTAGACCAAATATTTAAAGTCACATCCTCTACCTCTGGTTGTATTCTTAAATACCTTATATATAATTCTTGTTTTAATAAAAATTTAAAAACTTTAGAAACTTCAACGCCAACTATATTTTCATTGATAAATAACTCTCTAATTACATTACAAAAATCCTCATTAATAATATTTTGAATATTCTTATTAAAAAACTTTTCTGGAGAATTTGCAAAACTTAAATAACTTCCTAAATCTACTTTCTCATAACTAGCTTCTCTATCTATGCTTTTTCCTTGTATAAAAAATGTTTTAAATGGAACTATGTTTTCACTGTATACATCTGTTCTTTCCATTAAAAAATAAATATAATCTAAAACTGTATCTAAATTTTCAATGCTTTGAATAAATTCACTTTCATTAAAATTTTCAACTATCCACTTTTTAGATAAACTAGCATTAAAACTCTTTCCTGCTACAAAAATATTTTTATCTAAATTTTCATCTTTTAAAACTTGTGAAAATCTATTGTCTCCTAATTTAAAATTTGTTTTTTCAATAGGATTATAAACAACCATTTCTAAATCTACTCTATTATTAATTAAATAAAGATCTCCAGAAATATCTTTAGAATAAATTATATTCATTCCCTTTCCTAATCGTTCTTTTTTCCATATGATATCTTTTCCAATTTCATTTATTATATAAATATCTGTTGATTTATCTGTTACCAAAAGAAGTTCTCTTTGCTTTTCTACAAAGATATTAAGTGGAGTGATTACTAATGGCTTATTACTCTTTAAATTCTCAAAGAATTCTTCTGCTGAAATGTCCTTTTCAACTCCTTGAATTTTTATAGTTTTTACTGTTTCTATAGCTCCATTTAGACGAATATATTTTCCAACTTCACAAAGTTCTCCTATAAAATTATAATCCTTATTATTGATTTTAAACTCTCTTATATCTTTTAAAGAATAACTTTCTATTATTTTTTTACAATCTATATCTTCAAAGATTTCCAATAATTTCTCTTTTAAGTCTTCTCTTATATAAAATTCAATATTATTTATTGCTACTTTTTTCGAAGATGAAGCATGAATTCTTAAACACATATTTTTAGCTAAAATTGGTTCAAATTTAGCTATTCTAATACCTTTAGAACTATATGTATTTGAAACATATATGCTTCTCCATTCTTTTGCTGAACTGCTATTTTTATATAAAATCTCATATTTAGTTATTTTTCCATCATCATTTGTTGGATGATTTGTAAAAAAATCAACCCTATCTAAAACAATACTCTCAGGAAATTCAAAATAAATATCTTTTGGATATTTTCCATCTGCTACTGAAAGAAATAATGTATCCATATTATTATCAACTATATGTTGTAAAAAGTTTTCACCATCTGCTATTAACGCACTTGAAATTTTAATTAGTTCTTTATTCATTTCCCCTCCTTTTTAAAACTTATATGAAACAATTCTACATAACGATATAAATTAAGTCAAACTTTTTTATTATATTTGACAAGTTAACCCTCTAACTTTTCAATAAGAATATTGATTTAATAAGGATTGTACTAAAACATATAAATTTTATATAAACTTTTTTAAAATAAAATGTTATTATTATATCAATAACAATTTTGAATTTTTATTACATGGAGGTATTTAGATATGAAAATTTTTTGGTATGATGATAACAAAAATAATTTTAATTATTTTGAAGAGATTATTAAAGATGGAAGTATTGACCAAACTTCTTTAATCCAAAATATAATTGATTCGCATATAGGAGAAGAGATTAAAGTTCCTACAGGAACTTATTTGATAACCCATTTAAATATACCCAATGGAACCTTTTTAAGAGGGGAATTTAATACTATTTTCAAAAGCAACTTAAACAGTAATATCATTAGAATTCTTTCTAATGTAAATTGTATCATTGAAAATATTCATGTTCTTGGAAATAATGAAATCATAAGACCCTCAATAAAAGGAAATCAAGTTGGGTGGTATTTAGACGGATGTTTATCTGTTACCTTAAATAACTGTTCTGCTAGTGGGTGTAATGACTCTGGTATAAAAATTAAAAATACTGGTGCACAATCAGCTCCTCAATATTATAAAATACCAATTTTAAATAATTTTAAAGCTTATAAAAACTATATTGGTATAAAAAATGACGTTAGAGGTGAATACTCTCAATTAAATGGATGTATAGCTGGAGAAAATTACATTGGATATTTTACTGGTGGTGGAAATAATATGGCATCTAATTGCCAATTTAACAGAAATCAAAATGGTGCTAGAGTTGTAGGTGGAACAACTGATGGAATCAACTATCCTAATAATTCCCATGCTTCATTTACAGGGTGTCAATTTAATCATAACATTGAAGAATCTATACGATTTGAAAATGTTGAAGTTGGTTATATGTTAAATGGATATCAATTTTTTGATGGAGATATGATTTTTAAAGGAAAAACAAAGGGTGTTGTTATCAACGGAAGTGAAGGTGGAACTTGGAGTATAAATAGTGATTCTAAAGAACAAAATATGATTGCTAACTCTTTCTTTTATACAAAACCTAGTGGGAATTGGAATACAACAATCATTCATAAAAATAATATTGGATCTGGAGCAATTATAGAAGATAATAATTCACCATCTTTTAATGAAAAATCTCTAATTTTTAAATCTAGATATGATTTATTCAAAACTTCAAATAGAGGCATTAATAGTTGGAAAAGTGGTGGTCCTTATATATTTTGGGGTTCTAAAGATATTGTTGTTCCCCCAAATAAATATGTAGGTTATATTTTAGTTAGATTAGAAAATATTAGTACTAATTTTGAGAAAGAATGTTTTTTAGCTGCTATTGATGCTTCTTCTGAAATTTGTGTCGAAATTTTAGCTGAAAGTTATTTTCCTGAAATAATTAATTTAGATGGTGTGAATTATGCTTTAATACCTGTTAAAAAGCAATTTAACACTCATATCTTCTTTATAGCTGGAGTTAATAGAGGTTCTTCTGGCAACGAGGCTGGAATGGCATATGGTAGAGTCTCATCTACTAATAACTTTGCTTTTTTCTCTGACAAATCTCCATCCCTTGAACAAAAGATTATTTTGAATACAAATTCAATAAATTGTGAATTAATTGTTTGTCAAGATTATCGATAAATAAATTTATTAATAAAAAAATAAAACTGTTAACAAAAATTAAAAATTGTTAACAGTTTTTTATTATTTGTATTGATATAATAATTTATTATTTGAGTTATTATCTTTTAGATTATACTCATATATCAATTTATTATTTAAATTATCAGTTTTTACACTGTATTCATATGCCAACTGATTTCTAGTATTTTTTAACTTTTGATTTTTTTTATTTTGAGATGAATAATAACCAACTATAATTAAGCATAAAATGAAACTAGATACTTTCTTCATAAAATACCTCCCTTTATCTGCTATATTATAAGTATAGCTCTCACTTTTCTCAAAGTCAAATTTAATTAAACTAGTTTTTTTAATTTTTATGTAACACATGTGTTACGTGAAAATTTATTTTTTTATTATTGATTTTTCCTCTTATTTTTGTGCTATAATTCTCATAAATTCAAAGATAAATTTCAATGGATATTTTGTTGGAGGGTTTTATGAAAACTTATAAATCAAAATTTAATTTAATCAAAAATTTTCAAAAAAAATATCTAATTTTACTGTTTTTAATTTTATTAACTCCATTTAAATTACATGGAAATACGATATACCCAAATTTGAAATTAGAATTATTTAAAAATGAAATTACAACTGTCAACGGACTTCTTAAATTTGAAAAAACTAAAAATAAATATAATATTACTTTTGAAATAAATAAAAATAATAAACCTATTGTTTTAGATACACAAAATATAAAAACAAAAGTTAAAGATGTATTTTTATATGATACTAATAAAGATAGTGTTAATGAGATTTTTATTATTTATTCTAAAGATGATAAAAATTATTTAGAAGGATATTCTCTTACCAATTTAAATATGGAAGAAGATGAGTACGAAGAGGATGAAGTTACAGAATTCTTTAAAACATTTAATACTATAACCTCTCATAAACTAAATAGTAAAATTGCAAATATTAAAAACTTCAATGTTAATTTAGCAAAAAAAGAATTAGATAAACTAACTCCGTATTATAAGATCATAAATTTTAATAATTATGATTGGAATACTCTTAATGCTATTGAAAAAGAGGAACAGCCTGATAAAAAAAAATTTAACAAATATGAAGTTTTTCCTCAAGATTATGAAAGATTTAATCTTCAAAAATATTTTCAAATTTATTCACTTGATAATTTAAATTTTATAAAATATCTTAATAGTGATGATGTTTTATTTAGCAATGGAAAATACTATTTTCTTTTTCATATTCATCATTTGGGAATAATAACTTTAGAAGAGGTTTTTCAAGGCAAAATTACAGATGAAATTATTATAAAAAATGGGAAGTATTTTAATTCATTTGAAAATGGTTATTATGAAAAGAATATTAAAGTTGGAACTTGGAATTCGTATGAATATTTAGAAGAATTAAAATGCTATCTTCCAGTTAAAAAATATTTTATCAAGGGAGCTTTAACTAGAAAAGATTTTTTTTATAGAAAATTAGGAAAACTTTATAAATTTTCTTCCCGCTCTAAATTTTAGACGGGAAGATTTTTTTATAATATACCTAAAGACTTTAAAGATTCTTTTGCAATTTTTTCACGTTTGAATAAATTTTTTCCATCTTTCATTTCTAAGTTAATAGCAAAACTATAAATTTGTCCATTTTTCTCTACCCAACCAACAAACCAACCTACAGGTATTTCTATGTTTGATGTTGCCCAGCCAGTTTTTCCATGTAAAGTCCAATCTTTTGTACTTTCTAAAATAGTTATGTCTTGAATTTGTTTTTGATTATTTTTAGAATATGGAAGCTCATTATTAGCTAATTTAGCCAATAACTTACACTGTTCTACTGCACTAACTTTTAGAGGTCCTCTTAACCAAAATTGATCAACTTTTTCTCCTAGCTCTTTATTTCCAAAATTTAGTTTATTAATTTCATTTTGCATTTTTTTCATTCCAATTTTTTTAGCTAAAAGTTGATATGCTGGAACTTGTGAAACTTTTATAGCATATCTTAAGTTAGAATCTTGTGCCCAACTCTCTAAAAATACTTTTTCACCATTATATTTATAAAAAACTTTATCCACATTTTTTACAGCTCCTGTCTCTAGTCCAATCAAAGAATTATATATCTTAAAAGTAGATGCTGGATAAAATCGCTCCTCTGCTCTATTTTCATTATATCCTATAAAACTATTACTTTGAGGATTATAAACTACAAATGTTCCTTTTACTTCATTTTGTTGAAATATTTGCTCAACCTTTTCACTATTTGTAAAATTTAATGCTAATATTTGTAACGATAAAATAAAAAAAATATTTATTAAATAAAAAATTCTTTTTCTCATAATAAATTAACTCCTTTAATTTTCTTGTTATTTATTATACATTATTACTTATTAATTTAACAGATACTAAAATGTTTTTTTATATATTCACATAATTCTTCGCTATTTTTAAAACTTATATTTATATCTAATTTAGTATTAATAAATTGAACTACTCCAAAAGGTTTAAAGTATAATTCATAATCATTATAAAAAGCATTTACATTATTTAAAATTTCAAATATTTTATCAATTTTTGTAATTGGTTTGATATCTTTAGTTAACGCCCATCTTACGTGGATTCCAATAGCAGTATAACTATTTACTTTAATACTATCTTTTATATCTTCATAATTTTTTATATTTTTTAAAGAAATTACTTTAATTTCTTTTATAGATTTAAAAATTTTTTCATTAATTAAACTTTGTTTAACTTTAATTTCTATACCCTTTATAGTTAATTTACTTTCTAATAAAAAATTTTCTTGATAATCATCTAATATAACTTTTATATATTTTATATCATCTTTGTTCTTAAATTCAATCATTTGTTACCTATCCTTAATTTAGCTTATATATACTAATAATTTTTTATTTTATTTCTTTAGGAAAATTAGGATTATACATCCCCATAAATTCATATTTAGTTGATAATTTTCTTTCTATCAATCTAGATATTTCTTCTAATGTAAACTCTAAAACTTCATTTCTCAAATCTTTTTTCTTTAAAAATTCAATTAATGTATTGGAAGTTAAAAATTTATTTGAATCTATTTTTAAAATATATATCGAAGACTTTGACATCTTTTCTCTTTTTTTTATTTCAAATATA
>NZ_KI518125.1 GCF_000479045.1 Cetobacterium somerae ATCC BAA-474 | reverse complement strand
ATATTATAAAATTATTTCTATAAAATGTTTTAAAGAAATATTTGAAAATAAAGATAATAGTGTCTTAGAAAATAGAGCTTTATATAATTTAGGTATATTTTCAAAAATTGTTGAAAAAGCAGATAAGATATCTAGCATTCAAAATTTAAATAATGAAAATATAATAAAAATTGGAGATTATTTTTTTACAATGCATTTGAAATTCTTAAAACAAAATGGAGTTGATGAATATGAAGATATAAAAGAATATGCTCCAAAAGGTGCAGTTTCATTTTTAACAATTCATCAGTCAAAAGGATTGGAGTTTCCAATAGTAATAGTAGGATCTTTAGAAAGTGTGCCTGAATCAGATAAGAATGATGATGAAGAATTGGAAAAAAAATACATTCCTTATAATGATTTTGAGCCTGAGTATAGAATAAAAGATTTTGATTTTTGGAGATTATATTATACAGCCTTCTCAAGAGCTAAAAATCTGTTAATTTTAAGTTGTATAGAAAATAGTAAAGGAAAAAGACAGATACCATCTTTACCATTTAAAAGAGTTTATGAAAATATTCCAGATATATTATCTGGAGACTTAAACTTTTCAGAGTTAAATATAGAAAATACAAGTATTATAGATATTAAAGATAGTTATTCTTATACGGGAGATTTGTTAAAATATAAAGAGTGTCCGTATAGATATAAATTAAATAAAATTTATGATTTTCAAAGGAAAAAAACAATTGAAAATTTTTATGGAACTTTAATTCATGAAAGCTTTGAGCATTTAAATCTTTCTATATTAAATGGTAAAGATTTAAATATAGAGAAAATACAAAATAAATACTACTCTGATTATGAATTTATGAAAAAGAAGGAGAATTTATTTTTAGATAAAGAAGTTTTAAATAAAGGTTTAGAACAAATTTTAAATTATTACAATGGTGATTTATTAAAAAATAAAATAGTAGATGTTGAAAAAAATTTATTTGTATTTAGAGGTGCTTATACTATTGAAGGAAAATTAGATTTAATTATACAAGAAGGAGAAAATTTAAAAATAGTAGATTTTAAAACAGGATCAGATAGTATAGATAAAGAGAGTTTAGAAAATTATATATCACAAATAAAACTTTATTGTTATTTATTATCAATGAATAGTGAGAAGAAAGTTTCAGGTGGATATATATATTTTGTAAAAAATGAAAATAAAATTGAAGTTCCTTATAATATAGGAGACGAAGAAGAAATTTTAAAGGATTTTGATTCGATAACAGAGCGGATATCTAACGGTATGTTTTCAGAAAAAAGATTGTCTGAAGAAAAATGTTTAAAATGTGAATTTAAAAAGCACTGTTTTGGTATAAATATGATATAATAATAATAAAAAATTAGGTGATAAAAATGTATGTAGTGTTAAAAGAAAGTGCTACATCTGAAGAAATCTTAGAGCTGAAGAAATTTATACAAAAAACAGGACATGGAGCTTTAGAGATTTTAGATGGTAGCATAAAAAAAATAGGAATAATGGGAAAAAAAGATGGACTAACTAAGGAAGAATTGAAGGAATTCTCAATAGTTAAGGAGACTATAAAGATAGGAAAGCCTTTTAAGTTCGTTAGTCGAGAGTTTAAAAAAGAGGATACCCTTATAGAAATAAAAGGTAGGAAAATAGGTGGTACAGATTTAATTTTAATGGCAGGGCCATGTTCAATTGAAAATAAAGAGATGATAATGGACATTGCTAAAGTAGTAAAGGAAAATGGAGGAGAATTTTTAAGAGGTGGAGCTTTTAAGCCAAGAACATCTCCATATGACTTCCAAGGTTTAGGAGAAGAGGGCCTAAAATATATGAGAGAAGCATGTGATAAATATGACCTTGTAATGGTAACAGAAGTAATGGATACTAGAGATATAGAGTTGATAGAAAAATATACAGATATATTTCAAGTTGGAGCTAGAAATATGCAAAATTTTAGCTTATTAAAGGAACTAGGAAAGACAAATAAGCCTATTCTTTTAAAAAGAGGATTAAGTGCTACAATAAGAGAGTTTTTAATGGCGGCAGAATATATAGTTGCTTTTGGTAATGAAAAAGTTATTCTTTGTGAAAGAGGAATTAGAACATTTGAAATTGCAACTAGAAATACTGTTGATATAAATGGTGTAGCACTTTTAAAAGAAAAATCTCATCTTCCAATTATAATAGATGCAAGTCATGGAACGGGTAAAAAATCTTTAGTTGAACCAGTGACACTAGGATGTATCCTAGCAGGAGCTGATGGTGCGATGGTAGAAATACATCAAAATCCAGCATGTGCTTTATCTGATGGAGAACAAAGTTTAAATTTTCAAGAGTTTGAAATTTTATGTAAAAAAATGAAAAAAACATTGGAATTTAAAGAGAGTTTAAAATGTTTATAGATAAAGAATTTTATTATGAACTTGATGAGTTTTCAAAGTTAGGATTAAAGGCAATTTACACTACTAAAAGCTTTGGAGATGTAAAAAAAGAAGAGGATAGAAATAAAATTAACTCAATATTAAATATAGAGGATAAAAAAATTTATTCAGGATTTCAAACACACTCATCAAATATTGTAGTTATTGATAAAGAAACAACAACTTATTCAGAAGATACAGATGGATTTATAACTAAAAGAGATGACGTAGTTATATTTACAAAATATGCTGATTGTTTGCCGATCTATATATATGATAGTGAAAATGGCGCTTTTGGATGTATTCATTCAGGATGGGTAGGAAGTTTTGAAAATATTGGTTCAAAAGCTATTGAGATGATGATAAAAGAATTTAATAGTAAGGTAAAAAATATTATAGTAGCATTTGGAATAGGAATATCTCTTGAGAATTATGAAGTATCAGAAGATTTTTACTTGAAATTTAAGAGAAAATTTAATGAGAAACTTTTAGAAAAAGTTTTTTTAAAAAAAGAAAGTAAATATTATTTTGATAACCAGAAATTTAATTATAATCTTATGAAAGAGATTGGAATACAGGAAAAAAATATAATAACTAATAATCTATGCACATATAGAGATAATTTTCACTCTTATAGAAGAGAAAAAGAGGATTCAGGAAGAAATGGAGCATATATATTTGTTGACAAAAATAGAAAAAAGTGATACAATAATTTGCTAATAAAATGCACATTGATTATTTCTAAACAAGGTGCCCTTAGGGGATGTTTAGTTTTGAGATCAGTGGAAGAAATAACCAAAATTAGGAGGAATTAAAAAATGGCAGTAATTACTATGAAACAATTACTTGAAGCTGGAGTTCACTTTGGACACCAAGCTAAGAGATGGAATCCAAAGATGTCTAAGTACATCTTCACTGAGAGAAACGGAATCCACGTAATCGATTTACACAAATCTTTAAAGAAAATTGAGGAAGCTTATGCTGTAATGAGAGAAATCGCAGCAAACGGTGGAAAAGTTTTATTCGTAGGAACTAAAAAGCAAGCTCAAGAAGCTGTAAAAGATCAAGCTGAAAGATCAGGAATGTACTACGTAAACAACAGATGGTTAGGTGGAATGTTAACAAACTACAAAACTATCCAAACTAGAGTAGAGAGATTAAAAGAATTAGAGAGAATGGATGCTGATGGAACATTAGATACAGCATACACTAAAAAAGAGGCTTCTAACTTCAGAAAAGAGTTAGTAAAACTTTCTAAAAACTTATCAGGAATTAAAGATATGAAAGAAGTTCCAGCTGCTATATTCGTAGTAGACGTTAAGAAAGAAACATTAGCAGTAGTAGAAGCTGCTAAATTAGGAATCCCTGTATTCGCTATGATCGATACAAACGTGGATCCTGATTTAATAACTTACCCAATTCCAGCAAATGACGACGCTATCAGATCAGTAAAGTTAATCGCTTCTGTAATGGCTAACGCTATCATCGAAGGAAACCAAGGAAAAGAAAACGCTGCAGTTTCAAACGACGAAATCGTTGTTGAAGAAGGATCAGCTGAGTAATAAATACTTGAATTTAATGGAATTGAGAGCTATGCCCTCAATTCCTTGTACTATATAGATATGTAAAAATTCTAAAAATTTAGGAGGAAAAAATGGCAGAGATTACAGCAAAATTAGTAAAAGAACTAAGAGATAGAACTGGTGCTGGAATGATGGATTGTAAAAAAGCATTAGGAGAAACAAACGGAGATATCGAAAAAGCGATAGACTTACTAAGAGAGAAAGGAATTGCTAAAGCTGCTAAGAAATCAGGAAGAACAGCTGCAGAGGGATTAATATTTGACGGTGTTTCTGCTGATAACAAAACAGCAGTAGTATTAGAGTTCAACTCTGAGACAGACTTCGTTGCTAAAAACGATGAGTTCAAAGCTTTAGGAGCAAAAATGGTAGAGATCGCTTTAAGACCAGAGATCAAAACTGTTGAAGATTTAAAAGCTGCTGAGATTGATGGAGTTACAGTTGAAACAACTATAACTAACTTAATCGCAAAAATCGGAGAGAACATGTCTCTAAGAAGATTTGAAAAAGTAACTACTGAAGGGTTTGTAACTACTTACAACCACTTAGGAGGAAAATTAGGAGTTATCGTTGAGATGACTGGAGAGGCAACAGAAGCTAACATTACTAAAGCTAAGGATATCGCAATGCACGTAGCAGCTATGGATCCTAAATATGTTGACAGATCAGTTGTAACAACAGATGATTTAGATAGAGAGAGAGAGATTTCTAGAAAGCAATTAGAAGCTGAAGGAAAACCTGCTCAAATTATCGAAAAGATTTTAGTTGGAAAAATGAACAAGTTCTATGAGGAGAGCTGTTTAGTTGACCAAATTTTCGTAAAAGCTGAAAATAAAGAGACAGTTGCAGAGTACGCAGGAGATATTAAAGTAGTTTCTTTCGCTAGATACAAAGTTGGAGAAGGAATCGAAAAAGAAGAAGTAGATTTCGCAGCAGAGGTTGCAGCTCAACTTAACGCGTAATACAACAAAGTATAGGGGTGCGACTTAGCACCCCCTTTTTTTAAGCTAAATATGATAATAGAGGAGAGTTTTGAGATGAAGCCAATTTATAATAGAATTCTATTAAAATTAAGTGGAGAAGCTTTAATGGGAGACCAAGAATTTGGAATCTCTTCAGAGACAATAACTTCATATGCTAAACAAATAAAAGAGATAGCAGACTTAGGAGTAGAAGTAGGAATAGTTATCGGTGGTGGTAATATATTTAGAGGATTATCTGGAACTGAACAAGGAATAGACAGAGTAACTGGAGATCACATGGGTATGTTAGCAACAGTTATAAACTCACTGGCTCTTCAAAACGCAATTGAATTATTAGGAGTACCTACAAGAGTACAAACTGCAATCGAAATTCCAAAGGTAGCTGAACCTTTTATAAAGAGAAAGGCCCAAAGACATTTAGAGAAGGGTAGAGTTGTAATATTTGGTGGTGGAACAGGTAACCCTTATTTCACAACTGATACAGCAGCAGCACTTAGAGCGATAGAGATTAACGCAGATGTTGTAATAAAAGCAACTAAAGTTGATGGAATCTATGATAAGGATCCTGTAAAGTTTGCTGATGCAAAAAAATATACAGATGTTACTTATACAGAGGTTTTAAATAAAGATTTAAAAGTTATGGATGCAACTGCAATCTCTTTATGTAGAGAAAATAAGTTACCAATAGTTGTATTTGATTCATTAACAGAGGGAAATATAAAAAGAGTAGTTCTTGGTGAAAAAATAGGAACAACAGTAATAAACGGATAATTTTAGGAGGGTAAAATGAGCGCACAAGTAATAATGAATGATTGTAAAGATAAAATGAATAAAGCTATCGAATCTACAAAGCATAAATTTGCATCAATAAGAGCAGGTAGAGCTAACGTTTCAATGTTAGATGGAATAAAAATAGAGCAATATGGATCATTAATGCCATTAAATCAAGTTGGAACTGTATCAGCTCCAGAAGCTAGATTATTAGTAATCGATCCTTGGGATAAATCAGTTATACCTACAATTGAAAAGTCTATAATGACTTCAAATTTAGGATTAACTCCAAACAACGATGGAAAAGTTATTAGATTAATGATACCTGAGTTAACTGCTGATAGAAGAAAAGAGTATGTAAAATTTGCTAAGACTGAAGCAGAAAATGGAAAAGTTGCAGTTAGAAATATCAGAAAAGATATGAACAATAACTTAAGAAAGTTAGAGAAAGAAGGAGAAATAACTGAGGACGATTTAAAGAGATTTGAAGATGATGTTCAAAAGTTAACAGATGCAACAATTAAAACAATTGATCAACTTCTTGCTTTAAAAGAAAAAGAGATTACAACTGTATAATGTTGAAAAGAGAGCTAAGTTTAGCTCTCTTTTTTTGTAAGTAAAATATATAATATTAAGAATAAACCACTAAAAAATAATAAAATTATTAAAACTTCATTAGCTGAGGAATAATTTCCAGACTCAATAGCAGAGTATAAAGCTAATGGTAAAGTTTGAGTTCTTCCAGGAATATTTCCAGCAATTAAAATAGTTGCTCCAAATTCTCCAAAAGCTCGCCCAATTCCTAGAATAACTCCAGAAAAAACTTTTCGATAACTTAATGGAAGGTAAACATACTTAATCATATTTAATTTAGAGACCCCGAGGCATTGCGCTGTTTCTATATAAGCTTTATCAATAGTATCAAACCCAACTTTAACGCCTTGGTATATTATAGGCAGAGAAACTATTATTGCAGCAATAGCCGCTCCTTCAAAAGAAAATATAAATCTAAAGCTAAAAAGGTTATAAAAAACTTTTCCAATAAAACTATTTTTTCCTAAAAAAATAATCAACATATATCCAATAACAGAAGGAGGTAAAAAAATAGGTAAAGTAACTATAAATTCTATTATTTTTTTTAGATTATTTTTATTATTAAAGGAAAAATAAAGTATAATACTAAAAAGTAAATTAAATGTTAGAGATAAAAAAACAATACTTAAAGACAATTTAAGAGGTGTAATCATTCCCAACCTTTTCCTCTTAAAAATTTTAAAAATTTCTCAGCATCCTCTTTATTTTTAGTTGTTTTTGAAATACCAATTGAATATTCAATTGGTTTATGAAGATTTGTTGGAAAAACTTCAATAACTTTAGAATTTTTTAACAACTTTGCATCTGTTAAATAAACTATACCAAAATCGGCTTCTCCTAATTCAACATAAGAAAGTACACTTCTAACATCTTTTCCGTGCACTAAAGAGTAATCTTTTAATGGAAGGTTATTTAAAACTTCAGTTGCATATTGGCCAGCAGGAACATACATAGGGTCACCAATAGCTAAAACACCGTTATTAGAAGATGTGTTGTTATTTTTTATTAAAACTAAAGAGTTTTCTAAAATAACTTCTTCATTGAATATATAATTATTATTTTTTAAATCAATCATATAATCTCTGTTAGCAAGAAAAATAACATCAACATCTCCACCCTGTTCTAGTTGTCTTTTTAAAGTTCCAGAACCTCCTAAATTTAAAGAGATAGTCAATTCAGGATCTATAGCTTTGTATTCTTGAATATTTTTTTCTAAATACTCTTTTAAAGACGCTGCACCACTTATTAAAATCTCTTTAGAAAAAATAGATTGAAATAAAATAATGAAAATAAAAATAATATTTTTCATAAATCCCCCCATTAGTTAATATTATTTATTCATTTGATAAAGAGTATATAAACCTCTAAGACTTAATTCAGGACAATATTCATCGATTTCTTGAATCTCTGCAAAAAGAATTTTTCCTAGACCTCCTGTAGCTATAATATATGGATCAGGAACAATTTTTTTTATTTCATGTATGATATTTTTTAATTGCCCAGCATAACCGTAGAAAATTCCAGCTTGAATTTGTTCAGCAGTATTTCTACCAAGAACACTTTCTGGAGTACTAAATTTAACTTTAGGAAGTTTAGCAGTATTTCCAAATAAAGCATTAATAGACATCTCTATTCCAGGTAAAATTCCACCTCCAATATAAACTCCATCTTTTAAAACCTCATATGTAGTTGCAGTTCCAAGATCGAATATAACAAGATTTTTCTTTGGATAATCAATTATAGCTTGGGCAATATCAATAATTCTATCAGCACCAAAACCATTTATTTGAAGATTTTCAGCAAAAGAAAATGGAAGTTTTAAATTTAAATCTATAATCATAGGTTCAATTTTAAAGTATTTTCTTCCTAGAAATTGAAATATTCCAATTAAATTTGGAACGACAGATGAAATAACAATTCCATTTAATTCTTTAATTTCAACACCATTAAAATCACATATATTTTTCAAGTATGAAAAGTATTCATCCTCAGTTAATTTTTCATTTGAAGATACTCTAAAGCTAAGTAGAACCTCTCCTTTTGGATTAAGTAAACCAGTAACAATATGAGTATTTCCAATATCTACAGCTAAAAGCATGTAATCACCGCCTAATAAAAATTTAGATAATCCATATTATAAACTATATTTGAAAAAATGTAAATTTTTCTCGGATAAATTATTTAAATGAATTATAATGTAATAAATAGAGTATGAGGTGTTTATATGAAAAAATCAGTAGGAATAGTTGTAGAATATAATCCCTTTCATAATGGACATAAATATCATTGTATAAAGGCTAAAGAGCACGGTGATGTTGTAGTTGCAGTTATGAGTGGAGATTATGTTCAAAGAGGAGAACCAGCTTTTATAGATAGATGGACAAGAGCGGAGTTAGCTTTAAAAAATGGTGTTGATATAGTGGTGGAGTTGCCGATATTCTATTCAACACAAAGTGCAGAAATATTTGCTAGAGGAGCAATAGGAATATTAAATTTAATGAATATAGAAAAACTAGTTTTTGGGTCTGAAACTGGGGATGTAAAAAAACTAATCGAAAGAGGAGATTTAGAAGAACAAGAGGAGTTTAAAGTAGAACTAAAAAAACAATTGAAAGAGGGACATTCTTATCCAACAGCTTATTCAAATACTTTAAAGATATTAGATAAAACAGATGAGTTAGATTCTAATGATATTTTAGGTGTTGAGTATATTAAGGCTTTAAAATTTTGGAAAAGTAAAATAGAACCAATTGCTATAAAGAGAGAAAAAAGTGGATATTATTCAGAAGAGATAAAAGATGGAATTGCTAGTGCCACTGGTATTAGAAAAAAAATTCAATCTGGAGAAGAGATAAAAGATGTTGTACCAGATACAACATATGAAATATTAAAAGAGAGTTTAGAAAAAAATAGCTTTGCAAAATTACAAGATTTTTATCCTTTTATAAGACATAGAATACTTTTAGAAAAAGAAAAACTAGAAAGAATTCAAGATATTGAACAGGGATATGAAAATAGAATATATGAGGCTGCTTTTTCTTGTAAGGAATTTGAAAGTTTTTTTGAAAAAATAAAAAGTAAAAGATATACTCAAGGAAGAGTTCAGAGAATTTTAATTCACATACTTTTAGGAATAGAAAAAAAGCAAATAGAAAAAGTAAAAGAAAAAATTCCTTATATAAGAGTTTTAGGATTTACTAAAGAGGGACAAAATTATTTAAAAAAATTAAAAGATGAAGAAGTAGAAGTTTTGACTTCATTAAAAAATATACAAAAATATTTAGAGAAAGATTCCTTAGATTTATTAGAACAAAATGAAGTGGCAAGTAAAATTTATGCAATGGTAAATCCGTATGAGGATAGAAAAATACCTATAATTATAAAGTAGAGGTACTATGGATAGAATAAAATTAACAAAAGATATAAAAGATATTTTAAATATCTTAAATGCTAATGGTAAGGGATATATTGTAGGAGGTTATGTAAGAGATTATTTACTAGGCTTAATTCCTAAAGATTGTGATTTTTGTACAGATATAGATTATTCAAAATTAAAAGATATTTTTAAAGATTATTCACCAAAAGAGATTGGAAAAGCTTTTGGAATAATTCAAATAGTTTATAAGGGTAAAAGTTATGAGATTGCAAAGTTAAGAAGAGATGTGACATTTACATCTTTTAGAAATATAGCTGAAGTAGAATTTATTAATGATATCTATGAGGATTTAAAGAGAAGAGATTTTACGGTTAATGCTATAGCTTATAATGGGAGTAATCTGATTTATTTATCACAAGTAGAAATAGATGATATAAAAAATAGAGTTTTAAGATTTGTTGGAAATGGGAAAAAAAGAATAGAAGAGGATCCATTAAGGATATTAAGGGGAATAAGAATAGCGGGAGAAAAAAAATTATTGATATTAGAGGAAACAAAACAAGAGATAGAAGAGTGCAAAAATGAGATAAAAAGAGTTTCTATTGAAAGAGTTCAAGATGAATTTTTTAAGATGCTAAAAGGAGAGAATTCAAGTAATTCTTTTAAATCTTTATATGACTTAGGAGTTTTTGAAGAGTTATTTCCAAAGACATATAAAAATATAAAATTAAATGAGATATCAGAAGATTTAGATAAAATAGATAGCTTATTTTTATTAGAGGAATCTTTAGTACTAAAATTAGTAGTTATTTTTAATAAAAGTAAAGATGAGTTAAATTATTTAAAATTGGATAATAAAAGTAAAAAATCGA
>NZ_KI518124.1 GCF_000479045.1 Cetobacterium somerae ATCC BAA-474 | reverse complement strand
AATGATATTGCTATCTCTTTTAGAAAAGGTGCTGAGGACCTTATTGGAGCAGCAATGGTTGTTGGTATGGCTAAAGGTATTGTATTAGTTTTAGGTGGAGTAGACGCTGGAATTCCTACAGTTTTAAATACTGTTTTAAACTCTGTAGCTGGTGTTTTAAGTCATTTACACGCTTCTATATCTGCAGTTGCTATGTACTTCTTCCAATCTGTATTCAACTTCTTCGTTGTATCAGGTTCTGGACAAGCAGCTTTAACAATGCCAATTATGGCACCACTTTCAGATTTAGTTGGTGTTCCTAGACAAGTTGCAGTATTAGCTTTCCAACTTGGAGATGGATTTACAAATATGTTTGTACCAACATCTGGTATCTTAATGGCTATTTTAGGAATAGCTAAAATTGAATGGGGAGTTTGGGCTAAACTTCAAATAAAGTTCCAAGGAATTCTTTTCCTTTTAGGTTCAATTTTCATGATTATTGGGGTTTTAATAAAGCTTCAGTAAAAAATATTTTTAAATATAGTTTGACATTTTTTATTAAAATGTTGTATACTCACTCTTAACAAAAACAAATAGAGGTTAGTTCACTTCCATATACGGAGCCTAAGGCCGACGGCGATGATGTTATGACCCTGTGAATTAAGTATTGTGACGCTGCCATAACAATACGCTTATTGCTTAATTAAGTTCTCTAGGGCATACCATTCTTTGGTATGCCTTTTCTTTTGGGGTAGTAATTTTTTTACTAATTTAGGGAGGATTTAAAATGGTTTCATATGGGGTATTATCTATAATTCCAATTTTAATTGCAGTTTTTTTATCTATCAAAACTAAAAATGTAGTTTTGTCACTTTTTTCCAGTGTATTTTGTGGTATTTTCATTTTAAATGGTTACAATCCTCTAGAGACTACAAAAGTTCTAGTGGGAAAATATTTTATCAATCAACTTACAGATAGTTATAATGCTGGAGTTATTGTACTTATGATCTTTATTGGTGGATTTATTGAGCTTATGATGATGTCTGGTGGAGCTTACGCCTTTGCTGAGAGCTTTAAAAACTCTATAAACTCTAAAACTAAGGCTCAACTTTTAGCTTATTTTACAGGGATTATGATATTTTTCTCTGACCTTGGTACGCCATTAATTGTTGGACCAATTTTTAGTCCATTTTTTAAAAGATTAAAGCTTTCTAAGGAGAAACTAGCTTTTATACTAGATTCTACATCATCTCCTGTGGCTGTTTTAGTTCCTTTTATTGGATGGGGAGTTTTTATCATAGGACTTTTACAAAAGGAGTTTGAGCTTTTAAATCTGTCTCTTTCAGACTATGAAAGTTTCATAAAATCCATTCCTTTTAACGTTTATCCAATACTAGCACTGACTATTATTCCAGCTTTAACGCTACTTAAGCTAGATTTTGGGCCTATGAAAACTTTTGAAAATAATCCTATAGATGAGAGTGCCTTTGAAATAGATAACTCTAAGTATCAAGTTGAAAATGCTAAAGGATCTTTTGTTTGGGTTCCAATACTAGTTCTTTTAGGAACTCTATTTTCAATGCTTGGTACCTCTTTTATAACTTCTAGAGTTTCAGGAAGTGCTTTTAGAGCAGCTCTAACAAGTGGATATCTATATGCAGCCCTTGTTTTAATGGGACTTATGCTTTTTTATAAAAGTAAAACATTTAAAGAGATATTTTCTATCTACTTAAATGGTATGAAAAAAATGAGTGAGATTGTTATAATTCTAATTTTAGCTTGGTCATTAGGTGTTATTAATAAAGATTTAGGAGCTGACCAATTTCTAATTGGATTTTTAAAAACTTTAGATATAAACTCTGGATTTATTCCAGCTATTGCTTTTATATTCGGTGCTGTTATCTCCTTTTCAACTGGTAGTTCTTGGGGAACATACAGTATTATGGTACCACTAGTTATACCTATGGCTGTTACTTTTAATGCTCCACTTTATGTGACAATTGGAGCTATACTTTCAGGTGGACTTTTTGGAGACCATGTTTCACCAATTTCAGATACAACTATACTTTCATCAGCAGGAGCTGGATGTGATCATATAAATCATGTCAAAACTCAAACTCCATATGCTGTAGT
Organism: Cetobacterium somerae ATCC BAA-474; assembly: GCF_000479045.1. Classification (NCBI taxonomy): domain Bacteria; kingdom Fusobacteriati; phylum Fusobacteriota; class Fusobacteriia; order Fusobacteriales; family Fusobacteriaceae; genus Cetobacterium; species Cetobacterium somerae. Next base: position 2,268 of record NZ_KI518124.1, on the reverse strand, counting down.
AAACGCTATTTTAGCTATATCTGTATTCTTAATCGGTGGATTTACACAAAATAGTTCGTTAATCCTTTTTGCAATAATTTCACAAATTGCAATTTTAATAGGAATAAAAATCTTTACTAAAAACAGATTCTATAAAGGAGATGAGCAATGCAGTACTTTTCAGGAAGATTTAAAGAAGCAGCAAGTGAATTAATCTTAGATTTTCACTCCTCTATTCACTTTGATCAAAGACTATACAGATACGACATTATGGGTAGTATCGCTCATGTGAGAGGGCTTTCTAAAATGGAGATTATTTCAAAAGAGGATGGGTGTCTTATTGAAAAAACTCTTTTAGAGATTCTAGAGGATATTGAAAATGGAAAGATTACCTTCTCTACAACTTACGAGGATATTCATATGAATATTGAAAAAATTCTTATTGATAGAATTGGGGATGTAGGGAAAAAACTTCACACTGGACGTAGTAGAAACGACCAAGTAGCTGTAGATATGAGGCTTTTTACAAAGGATGAAGTAAAAAAAATCCAGTCCTATTTAATTGAACTAATTGAAGTTACTACTAACTTAGGAAAAGAGCATTTAGAAACATATATGCCAGGGTTTACTCACCTTCAAAAGGCTCAACCAATATCATTTGGACACTATATGTTTGCATATTCTGAGATGTTTAAAAGAGACTTTATCCGTTTAAACAACGCTTTTGAATTACTTGATTACTCACCTCTTGGATGTGCAGCTTTAGCTGGTACAACTTATCCAATAGATAGAAAATTTACTGCTCACACTTTAGGATTTAAAGGACCTACTTTAAACTCTTTAGATGGAGTTAGTGATAGAGACTACTTAATTGAGATTATGTCTGCACTTTCAATTGTTATGATGCACCTTTCAAGGTTTTCTGAAGAGATTATAATCTACACTTCAAATGACTTTGGATACATTGAGTTAAGTGATGCTTTTTCAACTGGAAGTAGCATAATGCCACAAAAGAAAAATCCTGATGCAGCTGAATTAGTTAGGGGGAAAACTGGTAGAGTTTACGGGGATTTAATGGCACTTTTAACAACTATGAAGGGGATTCCTTTAGCTTACAATAAGGATATGCAAGAGGATAAAGAGGTTTTCTTTGATGCTGTAGACACTGTGAAGGGATGTTTACAAGTATTTGTTGGGATGGTTAAAACGTTAAAAGTAAAAAATGAGGTTTTACTTTTAGCTTGTAACGATGGGTTTATCAATGCCACTGACGTTGCAGACTACCTAACTGTTAGGGGAATGAGCTTTAGAGAAGCTTACAAAATAACTGGGGAGATTGTTAGTTACTGTATTGATAATGGGTTGAATTTAGAAACTCTACCACTTGAGAAATACAGAGAGTTTTCATATATTTTTAACGGGGATATATATGAAACAATAGCTATTAAAAATTGTGTTGAAAAAAGAAAGTCCTTAGGTGGACCAAGTAAAGAGAGCTTGCTCTCTCACTTAGAAAGATTAAATGAATTTTTGGATGGGGCCAAAATAGATCTTATTAACTATAGATTAAACGATATAATGTAATAAGAAAAAAGGTATACTGGGGAGTATACCTTTTTATTTTATAATAAAAATATTTTTATTGTTGATTCCTCATTTTGTTTCCAGTTTATAAATAAAGACATTTCAGAATTTCTGAAACTTAAAACTTTATCCTCTTTTAATAAAATAAAATCTTGTAAAAACTTCTCACAGAAAAATGATGTATCTAAAATAACTCCTGGTTTTACTTTTTCTAATTCATTCATAAACTGTTTTCTTAACTCTTTTGGTGAAGAGAAATGTTTTTTTATAATAACTATAGGTTCTACATCTTTTAAGTCTAATTTCTTAAAACTAATTTTTAAAACTTCATCAAAACTCATATTTATACTTTTATATCTTTGCTTTACTTTAAAACAAGTACGATAAGTTGTTTCATAACCATGATCTTTTATTCCATTTTTTAATATTGTATAAACTTCAGATATATCATCAATATCCCCTTTTATCATAAATAGAATACTTTTTAACTTCATATCGTCATCATCTTCCCATACAGGATCTTTAAACTTAAAATCTATAGCAATCACTTTATTATTTAAATTTGTTCCTACTTTTACCTTATCAAATTCTATTTTATATGGGATTTCTAAATCTTTTATTAAAGGTTTTAATATATTCTTTTCAAAATCAAAAAATCTCTCATATCTATTATCTATTTTTAATATATCTTTAAAATCTTCAATT
>NZ_KI518123.1 GCF_000479045.1 Cetobacterium somerae ATCC BAA-474 | reverse complement strand
TTAATGTCCTTTTCTACAATTCTTGTCGGCGGCGTTTCCCGCTGACAAAAATTATAGTATCATAATTTCAAAACTTCGTCAACAAGTTTTTTTATTTTTTAAAAATTTGTTTCTCTTTTATAATTAACTCTTCAACAAAAATTAGATTTTCTTCCACCAACTTCTCTTTTACATCATTATAAAACTTTTCACCTAAACTATATTTCAAAGTTTCTCCATACGCCAATATTATTGGTACATATTCATCTTCTAAAAAACCTATTGGATTTTTTCTTCTAAAAGATGAACTTTGTGCAAGCTCTTTATTTATGCATGGAGTATCATAATAATCCTCTATCGTGAATCCTGTAGTAAAATCGTCTGGTACTGTTATATATAGTAAACTTTTATCTTCTTCTGAAATTATATCAATTGGCCATAAACTACAAACTAATGGTTTTTTTTCAACAATCTCTTTTGCACTCATATTTTTTTCTAAACAGATAGAGTGTAGCGAACATAATACCGACTCATTATTAGGTTTAAAAGAACATGTGCATAATGAAATTTCAGCTTCTACAGTCTCATTTGGTACCATACACTCATCCTCTTTTATACTTTTTATTATATCTTCAACTTCATAACCACTTTCTAAAAGAATATCTATATTCTTAGTTTTTTTATTATAACTTTCAATATTTTCTAAAACAAAATCTCTCGTTATTTTTTCATACACTGTTGGATTATCTGCACAGCAAGGATCTTGACATTTAAAACAATCAAAATTGGCTAAATTAGAAAATGCCGAATAATCAACAAGTGCTTTATATTTTATTCCTCTCATTACAACTTCAGTTTCTAAAATATCTACTCTAGAGAAATGTTCTTTTAACATTTCTTCTCTTTCTTTACTAACCTTATATACCTCTTTACCTTTGGGGTGATTTAAAAATAAAAAATAATTCATTTTTAGCTCCTTAACATTTTAATAATTAGTTTTATTTTAACATATAAGCTCTTTTTTTTATATTTTTTTTAATTTATATAGAATTAGTTACTTTCTATTTATTTAGATGTTGTTTTTATCTTTTACTTATAGTAATATACTAAGTATAATATATTACTATACTATCTAATAGGAGGTACTATTTTGAATAAAAAAGTTGGATTACAACCTGGAACTCTTGTGTATACAGGTGATAGGCAATCTACAATTGAAATCCCCATTACTCACTATACCTATAACCATGAATCTTTTAAAAAAAATAGTTTTATCTTTAGGGACAATCTTTTTATAGAGTTACACCCTTCTCATGTTAACTGGTTAAATATTGGCGGGATTCACAATACTGAGCTTATCAAAAAAGTTGGAGAAGCTTTTAATATAGATTCCTTAATTTTGGAAGATCTATTAAACAATTCTCAAAGACCTAAGTTAGAAATTAGAGATGATTATATTTTTATTACATTAAAAATGATTTCTCATTCTAATAAAAAAAATAAATATGAATATGAGCAAATATCTTTTATTTTATTTTCAAATCTTTTAATAACTTTTCAGGAAAACCCATTTGATGTTTTTGACAGTATTAGATGTCGTATCGAAAAAAGAAGCGGGCGTCTTAGAACTAAAAAAGAGGGGTATCTTACATATTCTTTAATTGATAGAATTGTTGATAACTATTTTGTTATTATTGAAGATCTAGAAGAAAGAATTGATGATTTAGAAGATAAAGTTACTACCGAGCCTAAAAAAGAAGATTTTGACGAAATCTTAGAACTAAAAAAAGAACTTTTAAAATTCAGAAGAGCTTTAGCTCCTTTAAAAGAAGTTTCTTCAAAATTTAAAGATTCAGATATTCAAGAGTATCTAGGTGAAGACATCGATATTTACTTACGTGATTTACAAGATCACATTATAATAGCAAATGAATCTAACGATGCACTCTTCAATAGAGGAAATGAACTTTTACAACTTTATCACTCTACTATTAGTACTGGTATGAATGAAATTATGAAAGTTTTAACAATGATTTCTAGTATTTTCATTCCTTTGAGTTTTCTAGCTGGACTTTATGGTATGAATTTCCAATATATGCCTGAATTAACTTGGAAATATGGATACTTTTTTATTTTAAGCTTAATGATATCAATTATTTTAGGAACTGCTTATTTTTTCAAAAAGAAAAAATGGTGGTGACATATTTATACTTTTATATAGGAGGATATTAATAACATGGAACAAACTTTAACAACTTTTATTAATGA
>NZ_KI518122.1 GCF_000479045.1 Cetobacterium somerae ATCC BAA-474 | reverse complement strand
AATTGGACTTCTCTATTATGTATATAATCAATAATATTTAAAGAGTCTTGATTTAATTAGGTTTTAATAAATTAAGTGCTCATAATAAGCAATAAAATCAATAGGATTCCAATTGTATATAATCAATAATATTTTTTTTTATATAAATTCTTTAAAATCAATGGTTGAACGTATGTTTTTTTTTTAACTTAGTCTGTACATATAACATTATACAAAAAACAAAAAACAACTATATGCGCGAATACAATCAATCCCCTTATAATTTATTATTTTCTTTGAATTTTAAGATTAATTTTTTATTTATTAGAATTTACTTGACAAAACTCAAAATTTCTTCTAAAATATTTATCTGAAATATAGATATTTTTAGGAGGTGAAAAAATGAAAAGAACTTATCAGCCAAATAACAGAAAATACAAGAAGGATCACGGATTTAGAGCTAGAATGGCAACTAAAAACGGAAGAAAAGTATTAAAGAGAAGAAGAGCAAGAGGAAGAAAAGTATTATCAGCATAAAACCCGGTGATCTAAAACACCGGGTTTTTAAAGATTTAAGGACTATTTTAGGGAGTTAAATATTATGATTAATTTAAAAAAAAATAGGGAGTTTCAAAATGTTTATAATTATGGAAAAAAATCATTTGGATATTACTCTCTTATTTTTTTTAAAGCAAATGAAACTAATGAAAACAAATTTGGATTTGTTGTAAGTAAAAAAACTGGAAATGCAGTTTGTAGAAACAGATTAAAAAGATTATTTAGAGAGTATTGTCGTTTAAATGAAGGAAACCTAATAACAGGTTATGACATAATTTTTGTTGCAAAAAGAACAGCTGGAGAAAAATTTAAGACTTTAAGTTTTGAGGAGATGAAAAAAGATCTTGACCGTGTTCTTAAAAATTCTAAATTATTTAAAAAATAGTTTAGTTTATATTTTGAAAAAAACTATCTTGATTTTAATAAGATTTTATCAAAAATATATTTCAATATTTTTGGGGAAAAACTGTATATTTCAACCTTCTTGTTCAAAATACATGTATGATGCAATTGAAATGCATGGAGTTTTTAAAGGAGTGTATTTGGGAATATTAAGAATTTTAAGGTGTCACCCATATTCTAAAGGCGGATATGATCCTGTGCCACCAGTTAAAAAATGCGGAGGAAAAAAATAAAATGGAATTTTTATACAAAATATTTGAACAAATATTGCTATTTATAAATGGAATTACAGGAAATTTCGGTTTAGCTATAATAGGATTAACAATATTAATAAAAATAATATTATTACCGTTAACATTGAAACAAGATAAATCAATGAAAAAAATGAAAGAGTTACAACCAATATTAGAGCAATACAAAGAAAAATATGGTCATGATAAAAATTTATTAAACCAGAAAACAATGGAACTTTACAAAGAAAAAAATGTAAATCCGGCTGGAGGATGTTTACCACTTTTAGTTCAATTACCAATTTTATGGGCACTATTTGGTGTTTTAAGAGCTGAAAGAGGAATTGTTCCTGCTGAATCATTCTTATGGATGAATTTATTACAACCGGATCCTTATTATATATTACCTGTTTTAAATGGAGTTGTTGCATTTATTCAACAAAAATTAACAGGAACAGATAGTAATCCACAAATGAAACAAATGATGTATATTTTCCCAGTAATGATGGTATTTATTTCTTATAAAATGCCAGCAGGACTACAAGTTTATTGGTTAACATCAAGCTTCGTGGGAATCGTACAGCAATATTTCATAATGAAAAAAGGAGACTAAGACTAGAGTTATGGAAAATATAATTGAAATCAAAGCGAGTAATAGAGAAGTTGCTATTGCTAGAGCTATAAAGATATTGGAGGTTACTGCTGATCAAGTTGTTCAAGTTACTGAATTAGAGAAGCCTAAGTCGTTCTTTGGTTTTTTTGCTAAAGATGGATTATATAAAGTTGAAGTTAGCAGAGAAGTAGAAGCTGAAGAGATTAAGATTTCAGGTCCAGAAAAAGATGAAGTAGTGAAAACTACAGAGAAATCAGAAACTGACATAGAAGCAGAACAAGAAAAAAAAGAATCAAAAAAAGAGTTAAAAGAAAATAGAGAAAAAGAGATAATAAAAACATCTCAAGAGTTATTAAATAAAATGGGACTTGAATTAGAAGTTGAAATTTTAAGATTAGAGGGTAGAAATTGTGTTATAAACCTTTACGGTGAAGATAATGGAATAATTATTGGAAAAAAAGGTAAAACATTAAATAGCTATGAATATCTGTTAAATACTTTAATTAAAGATGTTAGAATAGATGTTGATGTAGAAGGATTTAAAGAAAAAAGAAATGTAACATTAAGAGATTTAGCAAGAAAAATGGCTGAAAAAGCTATGAAAACTACTAAACCAATAAAATTAAATCCGATGCCACCAAGAGAAAGAAAAATTATACATGAAGTTGTTAATAAATATTCGGAATTAGATACTTATAGCGAAGGAAAAGACCCTAAAAGATATATTGTTATTAGAAAAAAGAAATAGGGGTGAGTTATATGTTTGATACTATTGCTGCCATTTCAACTCCAAGAGGAGAAGGTGGAATAGGAATTGTTAGAATGTCAGGAAGTGATTCTTTATGTATACTAACAAAAATATTTAAACCTATATCAAAGAAAGAAGTTAGTGAGCTTAGAAACTTTAGTATTAACTATGGTCATCTTTATGATGGAGATGAAATTATAGATGAAGTTTTAGTTTCAATAATGAAAGGACCTAACACTTATACAAAAGAAGATATTGTAGAAATAAACTGTCACGGTGGATTTCTAATTACAGAAAAAGTTTTAGAATTAGTTTTAAAAAGTGGAGCTAGAATAGCTGAAATAGGTGAATTTACTAGAAGAGCTTTCATGAATGGAAGACTAGATTTAACTCAAGCTGAAGCTGTAATAGATTTAATACATGGAAAAACTGATAAAAGTATATCATTATCATTAAATCAACTTAGAGGAGATTTAAGAGAGCAAATTGATATATTAAAAAAACAACTTTTAGATGTTTCTGCACATGTTAATGTAGTTTTAGATTATCCTGAAGAAGGAATAGATGATCCATTACCACATGACTTAGTTGAAAATTTACATAACGTTGTAAATACAACAGATACTTTAATTAAATCTTATAATAAAGGAAAAATGATTAAAGAGGGTGTAAAAACAGCTATTGTAGGAAAGCCTAATGTTGGAAAGTCAAGTTTATTAAACTCTATTCTAAGAGAAGAGAGAGCTATAGTAACTCATATAGCTGGAACTACTAGAGACGTTATTGAAGAAGTTGTTAATCTAAATGGAATTCCTTTAGTTTTAGTGGATACTGCAGGAATAAGAAAAACAGATGATTTAGTAGAAAATATAGGTGTAGAAAAATCAAAAGAGTTAATTGAAAAGGCAGATTTAGTTTTATTTGTTGTTGATAACTCTAGAGAATTAGATGAAGAAGATTTAAAAATACATGAAAGAATTCATGCTGATAAAGTTATAGGTCTTATAAACAAAACAGATGTTGAATCTAAATTAGATATAACACCATTAACAAAAATAAAAAAATGGATAAAAATTTCTGCATTAGAAAAAATAGGAATAGATTCAATGGAGAAAGAGATATACAATTATGTTATTTCTGGTCAAGTTGAAGATAGTTCACAAAAATTAGTTATTACTAATGTTAGACATAAGTCAGCATTAGAAAAAACTAAGCAAGCAGTGGAAAATATATTTGAAACAATAGATATGGGATTACCAATGGATTTAATAGCTGTAGATTTAAAAGAAGCTTTAGATTCATTGTCAGAGGTAACAGGAGAGATTAGTAATGAAGATCTTTTAGATCATATCTTTAGTAATTTCTGTGTAGGAAAATAAAAGGTATTAGCCACAGATTTATTGTCTGTGGCTATAATTTTTTTGATGTTTATTTATGTATATGGACAAAAATAAAAGGAGAAATATATGACTTTTAAATATGATGTAATAGTTGTTGGTGGAGGACACGCTGGAGTTGAAGCTGCTTTAGCAAGTGCTAGATTGAATAGAAAAACATTACTTTTTACATTGGCATTAGATAATATAGGAATGATGTCATGTAATCCATCTATAGGTGGACCTGGAAAAAGTAATTTAGTTGCAGAGATTGATGTTTTAGGTGGAGAGATGGGAAGGCATACAGATCAATATAATCTTCAATTAAAACATTTAAATACAAGTAAAGGTCCTGCTGCTAGAATAACAAGAGGACAAGCTGACAAATTTTTATATAGAACAAAAATGAAAACATTACTTGAAGAAACTGAAAATTTAGAGATTATGCAAGATAGTGTAGATGAACTTTTAGTTGAAAATGATATGATAAAAGGTGTTAAAACAGCTTTAGGAATTGAATATTTCGCAGAAACAGTTGTATTAGCTACAGGAACATTCTTAAAAGGAAGAATAGTTATAGGTGATGTAAAATATCCTGCTGGAAGAATGGGTGAAAATTCAGCTGAAAAATTATCAGATAGTTTACAAAAAAATGGAGTACATTTAGAAAGATATCAAACAGCAACTCCTCCAAGAATAGATAAGAGAACTGTAGATTTTTCTGTTATGAAGCCACTTTATGGAGAGGAACATCCTAGATATTTTTCTATATATACACAAAAAGAAAAAAATAATGTAGTTCCAACATGGTTAACTCATACTTCAGAGGAAACTTTAAATGTAACAAAAGAGATGTTAAAATTTTCTCCAATAGTTTCTGGAATAATTGAAACACATGGACCTAGACACTGTCCATCTTTAGATAGAAAAGTTTTAAACTTTCCAGATAAATATGATCATCAGATATTTTTAGAGTTAGAATCAAGTGAATCAAATGAGCTTTATGTAAATGGATTAACGACAGCAATGCCACCGTTTGCTCAAGAAGCTATGTTAAAATCTATCAAAGGTCTAGAAAATGCTAAAATAATGAGATATGGTTATGCAGTAGAATATGATTATGCACCTGCATCACAATTATATCCAAGTTTAGAAAGCAAAAAAATAAGAGGATTATATTTTGCAGGTCAAATAAATGGTACATCTGGATATGAAGAGGCAGCAACACAAGGATTTATTGCTGGAGTTAATGCAGCAAGGAAAACATTAAATAAACAACCTGTAATTTTTGATAGAAGTGAAGGATATATAGGAGTACTAGTTGATGATATCATTCATAAAAAGACACCAGAGCCTTATAGAGTCTTACCATCTAGATCAGAGTATAGATTGACACTTAGATTTGATAATGGTTTTATGAGACTATTAGATAAAGCTGAGGAGATTGGAATTGTTCCAGAAGATAAAATTAATTATTTAAAAAAATGTAGAGAAGATGTATATAAAGAGATTGAGAGAATAAAAGAAACAAAAGTTCCTATGAAAGATGCTAATGAATTATTAGAAAAAAAGGGAGCGGAACAAAGATTAACTAAAGGTGTTCAAGCAAATGAACTTCTTAAATTTAAAGAGGTTTCATATGATGATTTAGCTCATTTGTTACATATTCCTGAATATCCTGAATTTGTAAAAAATCAAATTGAGACGATGATAAAGTATGAAGTATTTATTGAAAGAGAAAGAGAGCAGATAGAAAGATTTAAAAGATTAGAAGCTTTAAGTATTCCAGAAGATTTTGATTTTGATACTGTAACTGGTATTTCAAATATAGCTAAAGCTGGATTAAAAGAGATTAAACCTCTTTCAATAGGAGAAGCTTCAAGAATAAGTGGAGTAACAGGAAATGATATAGCGTTACTTTTAGCAACTTTAAAAAAATAATAGTACTACGGACAATAATAAAAACTGTAAAGATAAAGTTAAATAACTTGTATTTACAGTTTTTTTTGTTATACTTATAACTATAAAATAGATTTTGGAGGAAAAATAGTGATTATTAGTGATTATCATATACACAGTAGTTTTTCTGGAGATTCTGTAGAAGATTTAGATAGAATTTGTAGAAAAGCAAAAGAATTAGGTATTAAAGAGATTGCAATAACTGATCATATGGATTTAGATGTAATTGGGACAACTAATAGTAATGATTTTATGTTAAATTTAGATGAATACGTTCCGACGATTTTAAAGTTAAAAGATCAATATAAGGATGACTTAGATATAAAATTAGGGATGGAATTTGGAATTCAAAGACATCTAGGAGAAGTTGGAGATAAAATTATAGAAAAATATCCATTTGATTTTATAATATCTTCTGTTCATAGTGTGGATAAATTACTTTTAGATCAAAAGGAGTTTTGGGAAAATAAAACGAGAGAACAAGCTCATGATAAATATTTTTTAGAAATATTAAAAAGTGTAGAAAACTTCAATAGGTTTAGTGTTCAAGGTCATCTTGACTTTATTACAAGATATGGCGGTATTGACAAAAAAGGTTTTATAGATTATATAAGATATCAAGATATAATCGATGAGATTTTAAAAAAAATTATTTCCAAAGGAAAGGGTATTGAAATTAATACTTCTGGAATAAGATATAATGAGAATAGATTTTATCCTTGTGATGATATAATAAAACGTTATTTTAAGCTAGGAGGAGAGATTCTAACAATAGGTTCAGATTCACACAAAGCATCAGATTTAGGCAAAGATTTTAAAAAAGCGTATGATTTTTTAGAAAGTATAGGAGTGAAATATATTTCATCTTTTGACCAACTTGATGTATCTTTTAAAAAAATAAAATAATTTTCTTTAAGAGAAGGTGAGTATGAACAAAAATAAAAAGAACAAAGGGCTAACTTTTTTAGAGACAATAGCGTGTGTTGCTATTATTTTTATAGTTAGCTCTTTTTTATTTTACAAAATATTAAAATATAATGAGAAAATGGACCTTGAAAAAAGTAGACGTATCATTCAAACTTTTTTTATTAAATATACTATGAGATCGCTATATGAAAAAAGTAAATATCAGATAGAAATTGACATGTTAAATAAGAATTTAAATGTAAAAAAATTAAATAGCGAAATTATAGAAAAATTATATCTTCCTGAAAAACTAAAATATGAAATAATTTACGATAATAGTAGGAATCAAAAATTTAAAGTCGATACAACAAAAAATGGAAATCTAAGTAAGGCTTTTACAATGTATATATTTGGTTATAGTAATCAAGTTGAAAATAGAGTTGCATTTTATACATTTCAGAAAGAGAGAGTTTTAAAAATAAATATATATTTAAATAGAGATGTAAAGGATGTCAATTATGAAAATATATTAAATTATCACTATTCACAAAATGGTCAAAATAGAATTGGCTGGATGGAGGAATAATGAATTTAAAAAATTATTTTTTTATGATTATAATTTTGACTATTGTCCCAATAAAAACAACATACAGGAATAGAGTTTTAGTAAAATATGTAAAAGTTTCTACGAGTGAAAACAAAGTTCAATTTAGAGTATTAAAAGTTGAAAGGAGATGATATGGGGGAGAATATTTATTTTAAAAGAGAAGTTTTTGAAATAAGAGATTTTAATGAAATAAAATATAATAAAGAAGATATCTTAGAATTTTTAAATGAATTAATATTCTATAGTTTAAAAGAGAATGTTTCAGATATACATATAGAATCAAAAGAAAGTGATATTAAAATAAGAGTTCGCATAGATGGTATCTTAAAATATTATCAAGATTTAAATAAAAATTTTGGATTAAAATTGATGACTAAATTGAAATTAATGAGTGAGCTTGATATTGGAGAAAAAAGATTGCCTCAAGATGGTAGGTTTAAAGCGCAATATAAGAATGAAAAAATAGATTTTAGAGTTTCATTGATTCCAACTATATTTGGAGAAAGATGTGTTTTAAGAATATTGAAAAATAATATATCTGAAGTTTCTTTAGAAAATTTAGGATTTACAAATGAAAATTTAATTAAATTAAAGAAACTTTTAAATAGAAAAAATGGATTATTATTATTTTGTGGACCAACTGGAAGTGGAAAGACAACAACTCTTTATTCAATAGTAAATTATTTAAATAATGAAAAATTAAATATAATTACAATAGAAGATCCAATAGAATATCAATTTCCAAATATTAATCAAATTCAATGTAAAAATGAGATAGGATTAGATTTCTCTATAATATTAAGAAGTGTTTTAAGACAAGATCCAGACATTATATTAGTTGGAGAGATAAGAGATAAAGAAACTGCTGAAATAGCACTAATGGCATCCTTAACTGGTCATTTGGTCATAACTACTCTTCATACGAAAGATGCAGTATCAGCTATTGATAGATTAATTAATTTTGGAGTGGATAAATTTATTATTGCAGCCGCTATAAATGCTATTGAAAGTCAAAGATTAGTTAGAAAAATATGTAAAATATGTGGTGGTAAAACTGAAAGTAATTGTTGCAATGAAGGGTTTAAAGGCAGAGAAGTTGTAGAAGAGATAATATTTTTTGATAAGGAGATAAGAGATATTATTTTAAATAAAAGTATAAAAGATTTAGAGAGTTATTTAAAGTTAAAAGGTTTTAAAACACTTTTAGATAATGGTTTTATAAAAGTCGAAACTGGAATTACAACAAAATCTGAAGTTTTAAGAGAGTGTTTAATATGAAGTTATATAGGTGCCTTATTCTGAATAAAGAAAAGAAGCAGATAGAAGATATATATTTAGAAAGAAATAAAAAAATACTTTTAAATAAGTTATTTAAAGAGGAGAAAAAATTAATAAAAATTTTAGAAATACAATTTGAAAGAAAAATTAAAGAAAAAGATTTAGAAAAGATATATTTTAAAATAGGAAGATTATTAAATGCTGGAGTTTCTTTAAAAAAATCTATAGAGTTTCAAAAAAGTAGTTGTAAAAATTTAAGTTTAAAATTTAGAATTTTTAATCTTTATAAAAAATTAGAGAAAGGAGAGGATATATATGAAATTTTAAGAAGTGAAAATTTAATAAAAGAAAGAGAAATGTTAATAATCTATGTTTCAGAGAATGCTGGAAAAATAGGCGATGGTTTTTTAAAAGTAGCTTATTTGAAACAAAAAAAAGAAAAATTAAAAAACGAGTTAAAAATAGCTTTATCATATCCAACTTTTATCTTATTCATATCAACAATAATAATACTTTTAATTTTTTACTTTATTGTACCTAATTTTCAAATATTATACGAAATAGAAATAAATAAATTACCATTTTTAACAAGAATAATTTTAAATATTCAACATATCTTGAATAAGTTTCCCTACACAATAATTATAATAATTTGTGTAGTTTTTTTTTCTATAAAATTTTTTCATTTAAAAAAACAATTACAAAAAGTATCTTTTATAAAAAAATAT
>NZ_KI518121.1:3037-4606 GCF_000479045.1 Cetobacterium somerae ATCC BAA-474 | reverse complement strand
GAAAATTTAGGAGATATCATTAAAACTGATTTGTTTCAAAAGTATATAAATACCATGAATTTTAAAGTTCATCTTTGTAGAGCTTTTGATCCTCAAAGTAAAGGAATAATTGAAGCTGTTGTTAAATTTGTAAAAAATAATTTTGCTAAACATAGAGTCTTTACAAACATTGATGACTTTAATGCTCTTTGTTTAGATTAGTTAAAAAGAACTGGAAATGCAAAAGAACATCTACAACAAGTACTTTCATTCCTCTTTAAAAAAGAAGAATCAACTAACAGTATTGTAACCTATTCTTTGTCAAAAGACAATACTGTAACATATAAAAGTAATAGGTATCAACTTTCCAAAAGAAACATATTGTTAACGGCAAGTTTCTTTTGTTGTTTTTTTGACATTTTCGATTGTTGTAAAATTGACATTTCAGAATGCTGCTTTTTTGGCAGACCTAATTACACCTATTCATTAAACAAATGCTCTCTTTTTTCCAATCTATAACTATTTCCTGTTAAGTTGAATATTTCGCATCTAAAAGATAATCTATCTAATACTGCTGTTGCTAGCGCTGGATCTCCTAAGAATTCTGTCCATTCACTAAAGGTTTTATTTGATGTAATAACCATTGCCACTTTCTCATCTAATTTTGAAATTAATTGGAAGAAAAGATTTGCTTCCTCTTTACTAATGGGAAGATATCCAATTTCATCTAATAACAAAACTTGAGCGTTAAGAATTCTTTTATATAGTAAGTTATATTTATATGAATCTTTTCGGTACTTCAAAATATCAATTAAATCAGTCATTGAAACAAAAAAGACATCGTATCCTTTTTTTAGAGCTTCAACTCCCAAAGAAACCATTATTCTAGTTTTACCTATTCCAGGAGGACCTAGAAAAATTAATTTAAACAAGCGATCTATCCATTGCATTTCACATAGAATATTTATTTTTTTCTTTGAAATTGATTTTTGAAAATTAAAATCAAAATCACTAAAATCCTTATGATATGGAAGACTAGCCTTTTTTAATCGCATCTTATATTTTTTAGCTTCTCTTTCTTCAATTTCCATTTTAAAAACATTTTTTAGAAATTCACAATATGAAACGTTAGATTGCTCTGCATTTAAGAGATAATCATCAAGATTATCCCTTAAATTATTTAAATTTAATTGTATTGCCAACTCTTTTAATTCTTGATTTAGCATAACTTCACCAACTTTTCTTCGTATTCAGAAAGTTCTCTAGTTTCAGTAACTATATTTTTTAATTTATCAGGAATATTTTGTAAAGAAGGTTCTGATTCAGTATTTTTCTTGGTATTACTAAGAAGTTTCGCCAAAAAATCTAAATCAAAATTATCTTTGGATATACATTCTTTAATCGCATCTAGAAAAATTTCTTTATTATATTCAGCAGATAAACTATCGATTCTTTTAAATTGAGATTTTATATATCGTTTTTTTAATATTTCAATATTTTCTATATACTGAACAATTAAATTTTTGTGAGAATAACGATTTAAAATTTTAGATTTAAGCTCCAAAACTTTAGGATTAGGCGTTGTATTTC
>NZ_KI518121.1:1898-2937 GCF_000479045.1 Cetobacterium somerae ATCC BAA-474 | reverse complement strand
TTGTATTTCTAGAAATATTTGAGATAAGTTTACCCTTATCCTTGGAAATCTCATAAGTATTAATACTTTCTTTAGTTTTTAGATTAAAAAATGTTATTCGATTATCTTCACAAACTACCCCAACTTCTTTTTGTTTATCTGAATATGTTTCCTTTGGAAGTTGATACCTATTACTTTTATATGTTACAGTATTGTCTTTTGACAAAGAATAGGTTACAATACTGTTAGTTGATTCTTCTTTTTCGAAGAGGAATGGAGGTACTTGTTGTAGATGTTCTTTTTCTAGGTGATACATCTCTTCAGGTACTTTTTTTATTATTGAATGTTCTTTTGCATTTCCAGTTCTTTTTAACCAATCTAAACAAAGCTCATTAAAGTCATCAATGTTTGTAAAGACTCTATGTTTAGCAAAATTATTTTTTACAAATTTAACAACAGCTTCAATTATTCCTTTACTTTGAGGATCAAAAGCTCTACAAAGATGAACTTTAAAATTCATGGTATTTATATACTTTTGAAACAAATCAGTTTTAATGATATCTCCTAAATTTTCTGTAACGAACATAGTTTTGTCTTGATCATAGACAATGGTTTTAGGTACACCACCAAAGAACTCAAAAGCTTTATGATGGCATTGTACAATATCGCTTGATGTAAATGGCTTATCTTGCCAAATAGCAAATTTATATCTTGAGAAAGATAATACCATAGTAAATAGATGAAGCTTTTTAGTTTTTTTATCTTCAGTAAGAAGATTAATCTGTCCCATATCTACTTGCGCTTGCTCTCCTATATCTGTTTCAGGAACCGCAAGGAATTGTCGTGAAACTTTGAGTTTGGGTAACTCATATTTTTTCCTAAGTTTTTCAACATATGATCGAACTGTCCTTTCAGCCATACTAAAGTCTTGCTCTCTTTCTTTAAGCCAATCAAATACCTGAGCGCCGCTAATATCATTGAACTCTTTAAGCCAAGAGAGGATAAGTTGTTCATATATATCCATTTTCCTTCCAACAATTCTTTGTTTGTATTGTGTTCT
>NZ_KI518121.1:1181-1798 GCF_000479045.1 Cetobacterium somerae ATCC BAA-474 | reverse complement strand
AAATCAGTTTTAATGATATCTCCTAAATTTTCCTTAACAAACATAGTTTTATCTTGATCATAGACAATAGTTTTAGGCACACCACCAAAGAGCTCAAAAGTTTTGTAATGATATTGTACAATATCGCTTGATGTAAAATAGCAAATTTATATCTTGAGAAAGATAATACCATAGTAAATAGATAAAGCTTTTTAGTTTTTTGTCTTCAGTAAGAAGATTAATCTGTCCCATATATACTTGCGCTTGCTCTCTTTCTTTAAGCCAAGAATATATATCCATTTTTCTTCCAACAATTCTTTGTTTGTATTGTGTTCTAAGAAGTTCAAATTCTTCAGATGACATATTCCAATATTTTTTGATAGTTCTAACATCTGAATTTAGTATTCTGGCAATTTGAGTAATTTTAAGATTTTGTTCTTTTAAAGTCTTAATTTTATTAAACATGATCCACCCTTTCATCTGTATCCTCCAGTAGTATTTGTTATACTTAAAGGATACTATATTTTAAAAGAAAGTGTAATCTAGTCTGCCAAAATTACAGCATTGCATTCTGCCGAAAAACCTACAATTTATTATACCACTAACACATATTCAGATAAACAAAAAGAAGTTGGGGT
>NZ_KI518121.1:0-1081 GCF_000479045.1 Cetobacterium somerae ATCC BAA-474 | reverse complement strand
AATTACAGCATTGCATTCTGCCGAAAAACCTATAATTTATTATACCACTAACAAAAGGTATATCTAACAAAACACTAGACCATGAATATAGGGAGTTTTTAGATGAGAGAGACATAGCTATTTAAGCTCATTATATAGCGGAGAATATGAGTGTGAAATAAATACTAGAAAAGGAAACAGAGTCTAAAAAAGCTTAAAACTGCTCTTGTGGGTTTATATTTTTGAAAAATGAGGCTATATCTTTAAAGAGGTTTCAAGAGCTTATATAGAGAAAAGTTGTTAGTGTAAAAGGGTTGAAGAGTAAGAGTGGTAAAAGTTATAATGCAAAGATAAAGTTGAGAGATGATTATAGTAGCTTCCAAATTGTGGAGTTTTTTTAGAGGCGATTTCCTCCTCTTTTTTTGTAGAAATTACAATTTTTATCTAAATTTTGAAAAAGGATTTTTTTAAAATTTAAGTAAAGAGTTGTTGAAAAGTTTAATATTAAAGTAGAATTTAAAAGATTTAGATTAATAAAAATACTACGTCATTAAGGAGGGCTCATGAAATTTTCTAATTATAACATTTGTACGAAAATTTGTAATGAAAATTATTTGTACAATTCATTTACAAATTCTTTAATAAAATTAAATAATATTTATTTTGAACAAATTAGACAAAGAGATATAAAACTATTAGAAAAATTAGACGATAGCCAAATTAATATTTTAAAAAATAATGGAATAATTATAAATGATGAAGTTAACGAACTAAACATGATCAGAAGTAAAATGAAAAAAATATTATTAAATAGAGAAATTTTAACTTTAACTATAGCTCCTACTCTTAATTGTAATTTTGATTGTTATTATTGTTTTGAAGAGCGTCAAGAAGGAAGAATGAGTAATTTTACAAAAGAAAATCTTTTAAAGAATATAGAGAGAGAAATAAAAAATGGGGTAAAACTTATAAAAGTTATATGGTATGGAGGGGAGCCTCTTTTAGAGATAAAATTTATTGAAGAGTTTATAAATAGTTTAAATGAATTAAAAAAATTATATAATATAAAGTTTGGTATTAAGTCAAGTTTTTAAACATAACT
>NZ_KI518120.1 GCF_000479045.1 Cetobacterium somerae ATCC BAA-474 | reverse complement strand
TATGAATTAATAAAAATAAGTTTATTTTATAAATTAATGCTTGTTTTAATATATCCATATGGAAATATGTTAAACGAAACATTCAGAGCTATGATGATATTAGTTTTATATGAAATCTTTTATTTGAAAAAAAATATAAAATTAATAAAAAAAGATAATTGGATAGTATTAGGAGTGACGTCTATATATGTTTTAAGTTTGATATGGAATTATTTTTCACCAGGTGGAATAGAAAGTTTTAAATTATATTCAGAAAAATATAAGGTATTACTATTTTTACCAATTCTTTGTTATTTATATAAAGAGAATATAAGATTACTATTAATGGTAGAACGACTACTGCCACTTTGTATTGTAGGAATGCTTATTAAATTTATTGAGTTAGATTTTAGCTTAGAACAAATATATATACTGAAGGGAAGTATAATTTCAGTTTTTTCATTAATAATTCCTTATACTTTTTTTTATGTTTTTAATGATAAAAACTATAAAGTAAAGTTAATAAGTACTTGTTTGTTGATTTTAGGTATTTGGATTGTAATTAAAGCAGGTGCTAGAGGGGCCTTATTTTCATTAATAATATCTATATCAATAGGAATAATCTTAAAATATAGAATAAAAGGGGTAATAGGAGCTATACTTGGAAGTTTTATATTATTGGGAATAGTAAAGGCTAATCCAAGATTAGAAAATCATTTTATGCAAGTTCAAGATTTTTCCACGCGTTCAAGATACTATTTAATTGATGCTGGAATATATACTTTTAAAAATAATATAGTTTTTGGTAGTGGTAGAGGAAATACACAAAAATATTTTATAGAATATTCAGAAAAAGAGTTTGATCCACGAAAAAAATTAATAGCAGATTATCCTTGGGAAGAAGATATAGTGAAAAATAATTATTTGAGAAATTTTCCAGATACACATAATATATTTGTAGATAGTATAGCAGAAAATGGGGTTTTGGGAATAGTTCAAGTTATCTTTATATGGATTTTAATACCATTAAGTGTTTTATTTACTTATTTAAAGAAAAAGAAATATATCTATTTAGGAATATTTTCATCTTTTATAGGATTTATATCAGCAGGAATGTCTTGGAGTTTATGGACTAAGCATAGTTTAGGAGTTTTATACTTTATTGTTATATTATTTATCTATATTCAAAATAGTGAGGCACTAGAGTCTAATTAAGACTCTAGCGCCTCTTTTAATTCTTTGTAATAAGAGTTAACTAAACTGCTGTAACTATCAGTATATTTTTGACACTCTGTTAAAAATTTACCAAGAATTTCCTCTTTAGAGCAGCTGCCAATTTGAAAGTAATCTATGTAATAGTTAAATTTACCTTTTAAAACTCTGTTTATCTTTGCTTCCTCTTCGCTAAAGGTATTAACATTAAGAGTTTTGTGTTTAAAGTTCCACTTTCCACTTGCTGCTCTAACTAAGCAAGCATTTATACTTTGACAATATCCATCTTGAAACTCTAATTGAGCCATTTCATAAAGTTTTTTAAACTCCTCAATACTAAGATCAGGTTTTGCTGTTAGAAGATTAACAATTGTGAAATCATCTAAAATCTCTTTTAGATAGGTTCTTATAGAAAGATTAGTAGTTAGTAGAGTTTCTTTTTTATTATCTTCTTTTTCAATAACTTCTTTATAAGTACTAGTATTATTATTATGTGACGTATTCCCCACGACAGGAGTTTCCACCACTGGAATATCCAGTGATGGAGTTGTCATGCTAGGTGAATCCACAGTGGAAAAGGTGGATAAGAAAAGTTGCGGGGTAGTTGCAACACTTCTAAAAGGTTGGGTAGTCTTATTTAGAAGTTCCTTATCATCAGAGAAATAGTAAATGTTTTTAAGCTCTCCTCTACGAACAAAGGCGATATCTTTTTTATAGCGATACATATATCCAAGCTCAATCATACGATTAATAAGTCTTAGAAGTTTGTCTTTTCCAATATTAAGTTCATATGAGAGTTGATTAATATTGATAACCCAATTAGGTGGTTTATTAAGAAGGTGACACCCAAGTCCTAATAGCTCTAAATTTAGATCTTTATCTTGTATAAATTTATTGAAAATTATGGTGTAATCAGTTTTATGCTGATTTTTTATTATAAACTCCATAAAAACCTCTCTTTCATAATTATTAGAATGTTATTAAATTTAATAAAGTTCTCATGCATATAAATTTTTTTAATCCCACTTTAACAGAGGATTTCATTAAAAATAGTTTGTTATTTAAATCTTTACAAAGTGTAGAAGCTGATAATTTTTGAAAATAGTTGAATTCAGGGTAAAATCCAAAATTTGAGAAATTTTTTAGAATATTTTTTTCGCACGGAGGAATGAAATTTAAAATTAAACTATCAACATGAATTAAATGAGTGTTATTTGTATAAGTAGAATAGATATAGTTTCTTTTTAAATACCTACGTATAGTTTTAGTAGAAATATTACATATAGTAGAGAGGTTTTTAATAGTGATAACATATTTAAATTTTTTTTTAATTTTACTATGAAATTTTGAAAGAGGGTATCTTTTATTTAATATCATTAGTATGAATCACCTCAAGTAGTTTTTTGTATTGTGAAAGAATTAGAGGTGCAAAGCAAGATGTTTTTATAGAGATTCTATTTCCTATTATTAAAGAGGGAAACTCTCCTGAAATTATATAATTTTCATATTTATAAGGTTTTATTTTAAATATTTTTGAAATATAGTATTTAGGTAGCATAGTTCTATAGTTTTTATTTAAAATTTTTTCTAAAGTTTTAATCTGTTGCTCTCTGTTTTTACATTTATTTAAGATAGAATGATTGCTTTTTAAAACATCCTCAATTGCGGGAAACTTATGAGACATTAAATACCTCCCTTAATAAGTTTTTTAGCACTAGATGTTTTTATAGCATAGTAACCCCCGAGTTTAATGCTATCAACTTTATTGTTTTTAATCATTCTGTAAACTGTTTTTTTTGAAATAAGAAGAGCATCTGAAAGTTCTGCAACTGTAATTAAATCATTTTTACCGCCTAAATGTTCTTTAATAAAGCTTTTTTTCATAAAATCCCTCCTGTTTTTTGTCTGGTTAGTATATTTGTACTATTTTACTTGAAAAAAATCAATATCCAGACTTAATATTTATAAAAGTAAGTGGACAAAAAAATACTAAAAATATAGTAAAGTAAGTGGACAAACGCACTAAAATTTTTTTTGTTTTTATGTTATGCTTAAAACATCTCGAGATAAGTATGGAAAATAAAATTAAAAATCGTAGGAGGTAAGTATGAGTATGACAGTTGTAGGAGCAAAAATAGCTTTAGAAGGAGTTATAGCAAAAACAGAGAAAAGTATTGAAAGAGAGTCAAGTTATTTAAAGGAGTTAGCAGATGATAAGGCAACACTATCTTACATTGAGCAACTGCAAGCTGATGGAGAACCATTACCAGCAGGAAATCCTTATGGTTCGTATTCAGAGTGGAAAGATCAGATTGAAAAAGAGATAAAGACAGGACAGAACTCGCTAGATAGAATAGAGATTGAAAAAGCAGAACTTATGGCATTTAATTACTTTGTGGAAAATGCACCTGAGGCGTAGGCCTATGATAAAAATTGTAAAAATAATATATACTGCTCTAACTCTTATAGGAGTATTAGTAACAGGAAATAATACCCTCGTTTTAAGAAATATAGGTAGCAAAGTTGAGAGAATGGCTATCCCCCAAGTTACTTCTCACTCACAGATAAATATAAATTAAAATTAAAGGTCTAGATATTTTCTAGACCTTGTTTTATTATAAAGAAAAGTAGTTTAAATACATACATTTTTGAAGAAAAAATAAAAAAAATAAAAAAAACTTCTACTTTTTTTCACGTTAAAAAAGTGATATAATAACATGGATAAAATATGAGTAGGGGGACACCAATGAGTAAGGAGCTAAAAGTAATGGAACCAAAACAATATAATGATGAGATTGATCTTTATGAATTAATTGAGATACTAGTGAGACATAAGTGGAGTATAATAATAACTACAGTAGTATGTACAATGTTATCACTTGGAGGAGCACTTTATGTTCGTAGTAAGACACCAAATTATTTAATAAAGAACATTCTTATACAGCAAGATACATATGGATTAAAGGGTGTAAATAGAATAGATGTAGATTCTGTACTTCTTCAAGATAAAAATATTAAGAAAATCTTGGAAATAGAACCCATAAAAAAAGAGTATTTAGAAAAAACTCCAGAAAATCTTAGAAGTTTAATGTCGGAAAGAAAGTTTTTACAAGATTTAATAACTATATCTAAAGATGATAAAAATTCAAATGATATATCAATAAGAACAGTTATAGTTACCGATGAAGCTAGTGGAAGAGAGACTATAAATAGATATTTAGATATTTTAAGAGAGCAGGATAACTTAAGTGATGTTATAGCAGAAGAAAAAAATATTAAAAATACATCTTTAGAAAAAACAAAAATAGAGCTAGAAAAAATTCAAAATGAAATTTTAGATATTTTTAAAAAAGATAGTGATTTAAGAGCTTTAAAGCCAGAGGAAAAAGTTAACTACATAACTTATAAGTACCCTGAATTAAATCTGAAGAGAAGTGAACAGGAAAAATATTATAATACATATGTAAATGAATTAGTAAGATTAGATTCTTTGAATGATAAATTAGATGTAATTAAGGAAACAACAGATATATATTTTGTTAAAGGTCAAAGCAAAGCTAAATTGATTTTAGCTATAGGAATAGTAATGGGAGTTTTCTTAGGAATAATGGTAGCATTTTTAAAAGAGTTTATAGATGGATATAAAAGAAGATATAAAAAATAGAGAAAGGATAAAGGATGGAAAGACATAAGAGATATATAGTAGGGGGATTTATGATTCTTCTTCAATATTTAATGTTTAGAGCGCTATGTATGTACTTAGATATACCAGTTAATATGAGAAATGTATCGTTTTTCTTGTATGTATTTTTATATTTAAAAGAGGATATATACTCTTTTAAAACATGCTTAATATGGGAAGAGTTAAAAAAACAACTAAAATGTTATGGTGAATATTTAGTAATTATATCAATAATAGTTTATCATACAGATGGCTTAGGAGAGCTATGGAAGTATTGCTTACTAGGTACGATAGCTATAGCTTATAGTTTTATTGTGGCAAAACTAATAAGGTTAATATTTGTGAATTATCTAAGAAAAAATGTTGTAATAGTTGGAGTTGGAAGTGTTGCTAAAGAACTTTCAGAAGTTATCTCACAAAATAGATTTACCATGTATAACTTTTTAGGATTTATAGATATTGGGAAGAATAAAACAAACAAAGTTTCTGTTGATAAAATTTTAGGAAGTAAAGATATATTAATTGAAGAGGTCAATAAAAAAAATGTTCAAGAGATAATAATAGCTATTCCAAATATATCAGATTCAGATGTTAATTCAATATTAGATAATGTTTATTCAAAAGTAAAAAGAATAAAAATTATTCCAAAAGTTAATAGATCCTTTACAGTTACACCAGAAATTCAGGATTATGATAGTATAATGTTAATAAGCAGTAAAAATCTTAATTTGAGCAAGAAAAGAAAGTTTATAAAAAGAGTTTTAGACATTGTTGTAGGATTTATAGGTTGCCTTTCATTAATTCCACTAACAATTTTAGTTTGGATAAAAACAGAAAAAAATGAAAGAAAAAATGGAATATTTTTTACTCAAGATAGAATAGGGCTAGATGGGAAAAAAATAAAAATATATAAATATAGATCTATGATAACAGGCGCTGATGATATTTTAAAAAAATTATTAGAAGAAAATCCTGAATTAAAAGAGGAATATAAAAAGCATAAAAAATTAAAAGATGATCCAAGAATAACTAAAATTGGAGTATTTTTAAGAAAAACCTCTCTAGATGAATTTCCTCAATTTATAAATGTATTAAAAGGAGAAATGAGTTTTGTAGGACCAAGGCCATATCTTTTTAATGAGATAGATGATATGGGAAATGCCTATGATAAAATAATAAAATTAAAACCCGGTATAACAGGTATGTGGCAAGCACATGGTCGTAGTGAAACAGATTTCAATGAAAGACTTGTGTTAGATGAGTATTACTATAGGAATTGGAGTTTATGGCTTGATATAATAATTATCATAAAAACGATTAAAAATGTAGCAGCAAGAGAGGGGGCATATTAATGTTAACAGCAATAATAATGGCAGGTGGAAGTGGAGAGAGATTTTGGCCATTGTCAACACCAAAGAAACCAAAACAGTTACTTAATATATTTTCAGATAAAACAATGATAAGAGAAACGGTAGATAGAATATTACCAATAATTCCGAGAGAGAATATATTTATTGCGACAAATGAATTACAGGCAAAAGCTATAAAAGCTGAGTTGAAAGATATTCCAGAAGAAAATATTATAATAGAACCAGCTTTTAAAGATACAGCTGCAGCAATAGGTTATTCGGCATTGGTAATAGAAAATAGATTTAAGGATAAATTGACCAAAAACGAAAAAATAGAGGTTGTTGTATTAGCCTCAGATCATTTAATAAAAAAAGAAGCTGAGTTTAGAGATATTGTGAAACTAGGAGCAAAAGAAGCTTCAGATAATGGAATAATTGTAACTTTAGGGATAAAACCAAATAAACCTGAAACAGGTTATGGATATATAGAGGTTAAAGAGGAGAGTCAACTAATTTTAAATGAAGTTTATAAAGTTAGAAGATTTCGTGAAAAGCCAAATTTAGAAACAGCAGAGAGTTATGTAGCTTCTGGAAAATATCTATGGAATTCAGGAATGTTTATATTTACAACGGAAACTATTTTTAAAAACTTTGATGTTTTAATGGAAGAGCATACAGAAATATTTCAATCTATTAGAAAAAAAATGACTGATGATATATTTGGATTAGAGCTTACAAATTTAGTGCGTAATGATTTTGAAAATTTTGAAAAAATATCAATAGATTTTGGAATAATGGAGTATTCTAAAAATATAAGAGTTATACCTGTAGATATAGAGTGGAATGATATAGGATCATTCAATGCATTAGAAGAAGTTTTTGAAAAAAATGATTCAGGAAATATTGTTAGGTATTGCGAAGTAAAAGAGTTTGATTCTTCAGATAATATTGTTATAGGTGAAAATATCACAATATCTCTTTTAGGAGTAAAAGATTTAGTTATAGTAAAAAATGGAGATAATATATTAATTGCTAATAAAAATAGAACTCAAGATATAAAAAAAATCATACAAAAATAAGGAGAGACGCTTAATGAGAAAAGTTGCAATAATACATGATTGGCTTGTAAACTATGGTGGAGCTGAAAGAGTTGTAGAAGCTTTTTTAGAAATATATCCGAATGCTGATATATATACGTTAGTTTATGATGAAAAAAAAATAGGTGCAACTTTTTCTAAAGAAAAAGTAAAAACTACATTTATTCAAAAATTTCCGAAAGCAACAAAAATATATACAAAGTTATTACCTTTTATGCCATATGCTTTTGAGGAGTTAGATTTAAGTGAATATGATTTGGTAATATCTAGTTCATCATGTTGTGCAAAAGGAGTTGTTACAGGTCCAAATACAAAACATATATCTTATATACATTCTCCTATGAGATATGCTTGGGATTTATACCATGATTATAAAAAACGTAGTGGAAAATTAACAAGCTTCTTTATGAGTATATTTATGAAAAATTTAAGGCAATGGGATTATACAAGCTCTCAAAGGATAGATATAATCCTAGCAAATTCTAATTATGTAGCAAAAAGAATAAATAAATTTTGGAATAGAGAGTGTCAAGTTGTTTATCCGCCTGTTGATATAGATAGACTTTCACCAAATGGAAAAGAATCAGAGGATTTTTATGTTGTGTTCTCTAGATTTGTGTCATATAAACGAATTGACCTTGCTATAGAAGCATGTAAAAAACTTAATAGAAAGCTAGTCGTAATTGGAGATGGAGAACAAAGAGATTATTTAAAATCTTTGGCGAATAATAATATAACTTTTACAGGAAGAATTTCTGATGAAGAGGTAAAAGATTATCTTCAAAGGTGTAAAGCTATGATTTTTTGTGCAGAAGAAGATTTTGGAATTATTCCTTTAGAAGCTCAGGCATGTGGAAGACCAGTAATAGCATATGGTAAAGGTGGAGCATTGGAAACTATTGAAGATAAAATAACAGGGATATTTTTTGATAAGCAAGAAATAGAAAGTGTCATTGAAGGAATTCTAAAATTTGAAAAATTAAAGTTATGTACTCGAAAAATACACGAACATGCAATGAAATTCAGTAGAGAAAGATTTAAAAAAGAAATAGAAAGGGTAGTAAAAAATGGGCTATTTAAATAATACATTAAAAAGATATTGCAAGAGAAATTCACTGAAAGAAAAAGTTAGAGTAATTTTAACTAATAGAGGGTTTCAAAGTGTAATGATATATAGAGTTTCTAATTTGTTATATAAGAAAAAGTTAGGATTTATATCAATGATCTTAACAAGAATAATTCAGATTTTATATTCAATAGATATAGACTATAAAGCTAAAATAGATGAAGGACTTTTAATATTTCATGGAGTAGGATTGGTAATAGGATGTGGTGTGATAATAGGAAAAAATTGTACACTATTTCATAATACAACATTAGGGTTAAAATTTTCAAAAAATGGAGATGGAATGCCAATTTTAGGTAATAATGTTTTTATTGGATGTGGAACGATAATATTAGGGGAAATTGAAATTGAAAATAACAAAAAAATAAGAGCAGGAAGCTTAATAATAAGTTGAGGAGTTATTATGTGGATAATTAATGGTCGTTTTTTAACTCAAGGAATAACAGGAGTACAAAGATTTGCGCATGAAATTATAAGAGAATTAGATAATGTAGTAAAGCCAAGAGAGTATAAGATATTGGTTCCTAAAAATATAGTGTATAAAGAACTAAAATATAAAAATATAGAGATAGAGATATGTGGTAATTTAGAAGGACACTTATGGGAACAATTAGAGTTACCACTTTATGTAAAAAAAAATAAAGGTCAATTGTTAAATTTATGTAATACAGCTCCAATTATAAATCCTGGAGTTATAGCAATACATGATATTCAAACTAAAGTTCATCCTGAATTTTTTAGTAAAAAATTTGCCTTATGGTATAATATTTTAAATTATTTTAATATAAAGAATTCTAAAAAAATAATAACAGTATCAGAATTTTCAAAAAATGAAATTATAAAATATTATGGAGTTTCAAAAGATAAAATCCAAGTTATTTATAATGGATGGCAGCATATGGATAGAATTAAGCAAAGTGAGGATATTTTGAATAAATTTAATATAAAAACTGGAGAATATATTTTAGGAGTATCAAGTTTGAATCCAAATAAGAATTTTAAATATATTTTAGAATTAGCTAAACTTCATCCAGAATATAAATTTGTGATTGTAGGAAAGAAAAATAGTACCATATTTAAAGAGATTATAGTAGAAGAGTTAAAAAACTTGATTTGGACAGATTATGTTAATGATGAAGAGTTAAAAAGTTTATATGCTAGTGCAAAAGCATTTATATTTCCTTCTTTTTATGAAGGATTTGGAATACCACCTCTTGAAGCAATAGCGTGTGGATGTAAAAATATATTTGTTTCAGATACTAGTTGTTTGTCAGAGGTATTCGAAGATAGTGTAAGTTATATAAATCCGAAAACTATTAAAAAATTACATTTTATTTATACTAAAAACAGTCAAAATATTTTGAAAAAATTCGAGTGGAAAGTAAGTGCTCAAAAAATAAAAAATATGTTGAATAGACTAACTATATGAAGTCAAGTATATAATTTTGTTTTTGCTAAAATATTTTTTAGAATTTTTTAAAAAAATATGGGCGTGTTTCTAGGAGACGACTTTTTGAGAAATTTTAAAGTCGCCTTTTAAAAAATAAAATTATTAAAATATTTAGTTTTGTGGAACAAAATTAATATTATTCTTTAAAAGATGAAAAATTACTCTGAGTAGCTTCTTAGATGTATGACTAATTGCAACATAATGATGTTTTCCTTCATTCTTCTTTTTCTCCTGATAAAGTTTGAATGTAGGATCACGCATTGCTACTAAGCGTGCAGCTTGTATGATTGCCCATCGAAGATACGTAGAACCTCTTTTTACCATTGAAGTCCCTGTAGCTTGAAACTTTCCTGATTGGTAAACAGAAGGTTCTAATCCTGCGAAAGCCAATAATTTAGCTGGAGTTTGAAATCGTGAGATATTTCCAATCTCAGATAACATAATTGATGCTAGCGTATAAGATATTCCAGGTATACTTATCAATGGTGTTTTCATTTGAATGAGAAGTTCTTTGATTTTTTTATCCAAAATAGAAATTTCATCTAAATAATAATTAATTATTCTAATTGTTTGTTGAAGCTCAAAAGAAGTTCCACTACTATTGATGCCAATAGATTTGGAAGCTAGATTTTTTAAAGCTATTGCCTTATCTTTTCCATACTTTCCCTTTGAGGTTTTGGATAAAAGATTAGTTAATTTAGTTAAATGACAGTTAGAAATATCATGAGCACTTGGAAACTCTAAAAGCATAGCATAACTAGATTTTTGATGTATCGACCATATTAACGTCCCTAGTTCGGGAAATAAAATTGTAAGTAAACGCGAGACAGAAACTTTTAATTTAGCGCACTGTCCGATTAATCTATAACGGTGTCTAGTTAGAGATTTTAATTCTCTAATTTCATCAGATACAAGTGCTGTTGGGGTTTGATCTGAGTTGAATAGCAAGGTTGTAATAAACTTAGCATCAACTTTGTCAGTTTTGGTTTTTCTTAGTGTTTGAGACTTCCTAAAGGAAGCTACAGCAAGGGGATTAAATACCGTAAGTTGGTATCCCTTGGTACGCAAGAAATTTTCTAAATTGATACCGTAATGACCGGTAGATTCAAGCCCTATACGCACATCACTAGCGACTTGACAGTTTGAGGAGATAATGGAGTAAAGAGTATTAAATCCTTCAAGAGTATTTGTGATTCTTAAATTATCGCTGATAAGAACGCCATCAGAGGTAACAATGTAGCAGTCATGCTTATCTTTCGCGATATCGATTCCTACATAGATCATAATTCACCACCTTGAAATATATTGAAAGTACTGTTTATTTTCCACTAAAGCTTTATACTGAATGTATCCTCGTCCTATATAAAACGTCAAGCGTTATCTAACTAATTAACAAATTAGTATAAAGCTGTGGTTATAGCCTATATTAAAATAGTCTAGTTGAACTAGCTATAGGAGGAGATAATAATCCACAGCACTTTAGTAAATTATAACAGATAAATTGATGAAGATTTTTATATCTTCATTATACGAGGAGGAGAAATGAAGAATAAATTTTCAATAATAACAGCTTCTTTTAATTCATATATAGAGTTAGAAAAAACAATAGTTTCAATACTAGAGTTAGATTATGATAGTCAAAACTTAGAGTATATTGTTGTTGATGGAGGGTCAAAAGATAAAACTAAAGAAATTTTAAAATACTATGAAGATAAATTTAAAAAAAGAGGAATTTCTTATAAATGGATAAGTGAAGAAGATAAAGGGATTTACGATGCTTTAAATAAAGGCAAAAAAATGGTAACTGAAGAAGATGCATTTGTTATATGTATAAATGCAGGGGATAAATTGTTGAATATAAAGTGTCTAGAAAGAATAACAGCAGATATAATAATAGCAAATTTATATGCTGTAGTAAATGGAAAAAATAAGAAATTTAATATAAATAAAATTTATGAGGTAAATGAAAAAAATTATTTTAAAATAAAAGTTCATCATCAATCATTTTTTATTAGAAAAAAAATATTAGAAGATTATTTTATTGATATAGGCGAAACAGCAGATAATTTATTAATGGTTAGAGCTATTAATAATAAAAATTATAAAAAAGAGAATTTATTAGAAAAATATACGAGTTCATTTACTTTGGGTGGAATTTCAGATCAAAGAAATTTTAAGAGAATAAAATCATATATGAAATCAATAAAAAAATATAATAGCTTAACAGAAGAAAAACTCAGTATATCTAAGTTGATAGTGTATAATATAGTACCAATTTTTAAACTTTTAATGAGAGCTATTTTACCAAATAAAGTTTATGATATAAGAAGAAGGATATTTGAATTATAATGACAGATAATTTATTAATGGGAATCCAAAGTTTAATAATTTTCTATTCACTTTCAAGTTTATTTAGAGACACTAGTTTAAACAATTATATTTTATGTTTTTCTATTTTATTACTTTTAATAAAATGGTATAAATCTAAATTGAAAATACCTAGATATGTAT
>NZ_KI518119.1:56381-59888 GCF_000479045.1 Cetobacterium somerae ATCC BAA-474 | reverse complement strand
TATATTTTTTCATATAAACTCCTTCTCAATTTAGTTTGAAATATTAAAATGAATGAGCAATCTCTAAAAGTTGTTTTATATTTTTAGAATAAAAATACTTAAATGAATTACAAAATCTATTTTTATAAGTTCCATCTTGAAAATTTTTATGTCTTCTACATCCACTTTTACAAAGATTGAAATAATTACAAGTTTTACATTCTGAATCAAACTTTAATGAACTCTTAACGAAATTATAAGCTTTTTCAGAAGTAAGAATCTCTTTTAAAGAGGTAGAATGAATATTTCCTAATAGAAGCTCATCTAAAACATAAAAATCGCAAGGATAGATATTACCATTACTTTCAACTACAGTATTAACACTGCAATGTCCGTTCATATCGCAAGATTCAGCTTGATTATTTAAAATAATGGCTAATAAATTATCAAAAAAACGAATGCTAGTGTATTTTTTGTTTTTTAAATCATTACTCCACAAATTAAAAAGTTCATCTAAGAAAAATCCATATTCTTGTTCTGTTAAAGAATAATCTCCAGTAGAATTATCAAGTTTATCTAAACAAGGAATAAATTGTAGGTATTTAAACTTAGAGTTTTTAAAAAAAAGATAGATGTCTTTTAAATTTTCAACAGTTTTTTTATTAACTACACAAAGAATATTAAAATCGATATTATTCTTTTGTAATAGCTTAATATTTTTAAAAGTTTGACTAAAAGTTCCAGTTCCTAGTCTATCTTTTCTAAAAAAATTATGTATTTCTTTATGTCCATCTAAAGAAATACCAACTAAATATTTCTCTTGTTTAAATAAATTGGCCCATTCTTTATTTAACAAAATTCCATTAGTTTGAATAGCAAAGTTAACAGAAATATTATTTGTATTATATTTTTTTATAAAACTATGAAATGCTTTATAAAATTCAATTCCTATTAAAGTAGGTTCTCCACCTTGAAAAGAAAATGTAATAGAAGTCTTTGCAGTGAAGAAACTTTCTTTTACTAGCTTTTCTAAGGTTTCTATATTCATAAAACCAAAACTTGGATGAGCTCTATTAAATGCAACATCACTATAAAAACAGTAATCACAATTTATATTGCAAAGGCTTGATGACGGTTTGATTAAAAGATTTATATGTTTCATAAAAAGTACCTCCTAATTGTATGTTTATTATTATAACATAACAACATAAAAAAAGTTATATTTGGTTGATAAAAGTAAATATATTTTTTTAAAAATATAGTATAATATTAATTAAATATAAGCGATGCAAATAAATATCAAATATGATAAAATAGTTTTATATACAAAATAATAATAGTTGGAGGAAAAAAGTGATAAAAAAGTTACTGATAATATCAATATCATTAATATTATTTGGATGTGGTAGTAATAATGGCAAACAGAAATCAAAAGAAATTTTAGGAAAAAATATTAAAATATCTGAAATAAAACCAGAATCAATAATACGTCTAAATATATCGAGTGGAGTAACAGAACCTTTAAATGAAGTTAAAGTTGTAACTAAAACAGGTGGAACTGTAAAAAGGATAAATTTTAAAAATGGAGATAAAGTAAAAAAAGGTCAAATTATATTAGTTTTAGAGGATCAAGAAGTGCAATCAGCTTATTTAAAAGCTCAAGCAACATATATCTCTAATAAGGCAGATTTTGAAATAAAGAAAAAAAATTATGAAAAATTTAAGCAACTTTATGAAAAACAACTTATATCTGAAGAGGAGTATTTAGTGAAGAAAACTAATTTTCTTCAAGGAGAAAGTGCTTTGAAAAACTCAGAAGCGACTTATTTGGCTGCTAAGAAAGATTATGAAGATTTAATTGTCAAAGCAAAATTAAATGGAGTTATTACAGATTTAAATTTAAAGCTTTATGAAAAAATAACACCAAATAGTGATTTGGTAACAGTTGTTGATGATAGTAAAATGCTTGTAAAAACTGGAGTATCAGTCCATGAAATAAGTGAATTATCTGTTGGTAATAAAGCAGAAATAGATTTGGAAGGAATTGAAAATAACTATTTTGGTAATGTATATGAAATAAATCCCGTAGCAAATAAAGATAATAAAAAATATCAGATAAAAGTAGAAATTGAAAATCCAGAGGGAAAAATAAAAAAAGGAATGTACTCTAAGGTTTTAGTTGAAACAGGAAGCAAAAGAGGATACCTAGTTCCTAAAAATGCGATTGTTATAAAGGAACTATATTCATATATCTTCGTAGTAGAAAACGGAGAGGCTAAGAGGATAAAGGTAGAAAGAGGATATTCAAATAATGAAAAACAAGAGATTATAAGTGATGAACTTTATTCAAATATGAAACTTGTGACAGAGGGACAATTTTTATTAGAAGATAGAGATAAAGTTAATATTTTAAATTAGGGGGAACAGATGAATATAGCACAATTTTCAATAAAACGTCCTGTTGTCACTATGATGATAATAATATCAATGGTTATACTAGGAATATTAACATTAGTTAATTTAAAAACACAACTTATGCCAAATTATAATATGCCAATGGCTGCAATTAGAGTAAGTTGGAAAGGCGCCTCTCCAGATGATATGGAGAAGTTAGTTACAAAAGAAATTGAAAAAGGTTTAACAAGTGTGGAAGGAATAAAAAGAATTACAACTAAATCAACTATGGGAAAATCAGCACTAACAGTTGAATTTGAATACGGTGTTATTATAGATAATAAAGTTAATGATTTAGTAACAGCTGTTAGTAGAATAAGAAATAGTTTACCAGATGATATTGATGAACCAGTTATAAGAAAAACATCATCTTCTGGAGATAGAGTAATGCTTATTGGATTAAGAGGAGAGGA
This sequence comes from Cetobacterium somerae ATCC BAA-474, assembly GCF_000479045.1. Lineage (NCBI taxonomy): Bacteria > Fusobacteriati > Fusobacteriota > Fusobacteriia > Fusobacteriales > Fusobacteriaceae > Cetobacterium > Cetobacterium somerae. The sequence continues at coordinate 57,042 of NZ_KI518119.1, read as the reverse complement.
TCTAATAAACTTAAAAAGTTTTGCAGATAACGTTGTTATACCAAGGTTAGAAAGAATAGAGGGTGTTGGAACCGTAAGTGTTTTTGGTGGATTAGAAAAGGAGATAAGTATAAATATTGATCCAGAGAAATTAGAGGCATATAATCTTACAGTTACGGATTTGTATAGTACATTAAAAAGTGCTAGTTTAAACTTCCCATCTGGATATATACGAGAAGGTGATAAAGAATACTTGGTAAAAGTATCAGGGGAAGCTAAAACTTTAGAAGATATTCAAGAAATAGTTTTAAAAAATTCAAATGGAGATACCCTATATTTAACAGATATAGCAGATGTTAATTTAGGAATAAAAGATAGAAGTAGTTATGGTAGAACTGATGGAATTGAAAATATTATAATAAATATAGAAAAGAGTGATGTTGGAAACACAGTTGAAATCTCTAAGATAGCAAAAGAGGAGTTAAAAAAGATGGAGCCTCTTTTACCTAAAGGAGCATCGTTTACTATAAATAGAGATTCTGCTGTGGATATAACGAGATCTATAAATACAGTTGAAAATAATGCTATAACAGGCCTTGTATTAGCTGGAATAATACTATTTATTTTTTTAAGAGACTGGAGAGCAACGTTAGTTGTAACAGTGGCTATACCAGTTTCAATA
>NZ_KI518119.1:0-56281 GCF_000479045.1 Cetobacterium somerae ATCC BAA-474 | reverse complement strand
CTTTAATGGGATTATCTTTAGGAGTGGGAATGTTAGTAGATAACTCAATAGTTGTTTTAGATAATATCTTTAGACATTTAACTGAGCTAGGACAAGATAGAATGGAAGCATCGGAAAATGGAGCTACAGAAGTTATTATTCCAATAATAGCTTCAACAGCAACAACAATCGCTGTGTTTATTCCTATAGTTATAAGAGAGGGAAGAGCGAAAGAGATTTATAAAGATATGGCATATTCAATAACATTTTCTTTATTAGCATCGTTGATAATAGCTATAACTTTTGTACCAATGGTATCAAGTAGAATTTTAAAATCTAAAAATACAGTACATGAAGAAGGAAGAGTTTTAAAGTATATAAAAAAATATTATTCAAAGATATTATCAAATTCTTTAAAACATAAAGCGATAGTTATTATAAGTATGGTAGCTTTGTTTATAGGAGTTGTAGGATATGGAGCTAGAAATATTGGCGGAGAGTTTATGCCAACAACTGATGATGGAATATATAGTATTATAGCTGAACTTCCAAGTGGGATGGAGATTGAAAAAGCTAATAGAGTAGCAAAAGAGCTGGAATCTATTGTAGAAAAGGATTCTCAAACAAAAAAATTTATATCTTCAGTAGGGAAAGAAGCAGTCTCAATAATTGTAGATATAGGACCTAAAAGTGATAGAGATAAAAAAGTGCAACAAATAATGGGAGAGACAAGAAAAAAGATATCACATATTCCAGATGTAAAATTAAATTTAGTTCCTAGAATGGCTTTTGGAAGAGGAACAGGAAGAGATATAACTTTAATTTTAAAATCTGATGATCTAAATCAATTAGGTTATGTTTCAAAAGTAATTTCAGAAAAAATGGCAGCAAATCCAGGATTTACAGATATAAATAACTCTATGGTTAATGGAAATCCAGAAGTGAGAATACTTTTAGATAGAAAAAAAATGGAGTATTATGGAGTTAAAGTTAATGATTTAACACTTTCAGTAAGTTATCAAATCTTAGGTGGAGCTCCAATAAAGATAAAAACAGCAAATGAAGAAGTAGATGTAAGTTTAAGACTTGCTGAAGAGTTTAGAAATTCACCTGAAAAAATAAAGGAGATGAGAATAAAATCTCAAAATGGTGGAGTTGTAAAATTAAAAGATATAGCTACTTTTGAAATTGGTGAAGGAGCATATGGAATTGATAAAGAGGATAAAATTACAATGGTAACTATTGACGCGAATACTTCTAATGGTTTAGATTTAGTAACAGGTCAAAAGTATATAAAAGAGATTTTAGATGAGGTAGGACTACCAAAAACAATAACATATTCTTTTGGTGGAAGTGGAAGAAATATGGCAGAAGTAAATGAACAACTAAAGTTTGCATTTATGGTTGCAATGTTTTTAGTTTACTTTATATTAGCTGCTCAATTTGAATCATATATACTTCCAATAATAGTAATGGGAACTGTTCCGTTGTCAATAATAGGTGTCTATAGCGGATTATTAGTAACGGGACAAAAAACAAATACGATGGTTTTTGTTGGAATCATTATGCTAGCAGGAATAGTTGTAAATAACGCAATAGTTTTAATAGATTATATAAAGATTCTTTTAGAAAGAGAGTTACCTTTAGATCAGGCTATACTAGAAGCAGGAAAAACAAGATTAAGACCAATTTTTATGACAACAATGACAACAGTGTTTGGAATGGTTCCTTTATCTTTAGGAATAGGGCAAGGTAGTGAAATGTATAAGGGAATGGCCATAGCAGTTATATTTGGATTAATTTTCTCAACATTATTAACACTAATTTTAATTCCTGTACTCTTTTATGTTTATGAAGTAGGAAAAAAGAAAATTTCAAAGTATATCTAGTATATAGTTTCATAAAAATTGATTAGAGGGGTATGTTATGAAAAATAAATTTAGATATTTACTTTTAGGAATGTTTTCTATTTTTAGCTTTTTAATATCTAGTGCAGCAACAATTGAAAAGGATTTGACTTATAATAAGTATACTTTAAAAGATACTTATAAATATGGTAAAATTACAAGAGAATTTCAATGGGATAAAATATCTAGATATTTAGATCGATTAGATAGTTTTCAAGGAGAAAATATTAGATTTGGAACGTTAAAAAATTACAAAAATATAAATGGGTTACCACCAGTAGCAAGACAAATAGCTATGGAAAAATATAGTGATGGATCAAGACCTTCAGTAAAAGATAAATTTGGGAATAGAAGAAGTCAAGGAATACCACTATATATAGAGGGACAAATGGATAGACCAGAAAGATATGCTCCAGATGGTTCTTTAATCTCTATTTCATCAAGAGATTTAGAAAATTATAAAGTTAAAGTTGAGGATATAGATGGAGAATGGATAGTTCCAGCTAGATATGTAAAAGAGATACAAGCAAATAACTTTCCAAGAGTAGTAGTTGTAGATAGGAAAAATCAGAACATAGCAACTTTAGAAAAAGTTGGAGAGGTTTGGAAAGTAAGAAGTATGAATCCAGCATCTACTGGATTGGACAGACCACCATATCAATTACCAACACCTTTAGGTGTATTTGTAGTTCAAGGGAAAAAGTATAAAATGGAATATTTAAAAGATGGTAGTCATACAGAGATTGACGGTTATGCACCATATGCAAGTAGATTTTCAGGAGGAGGATATATTCATGGAGTTCCAGTTAATTTACCAAGAACGGAGATGATTGAATACAGTCCAACTTTAGGAACAACTCCAAGATCTCATATGTGTGTTAGAAATGCGACTTCTCATGCTAAGTATGTTTATGAATGGGCAGAGACAAATAAAGGATTAGTTATAGTAATTGAATAAAGGACATAAATAGAGTCAAGAATGTGAAATTCTTGACTTTTTTTATGTAAAATGATAGAATAAAATGGGTTTTATTAGGAAAAAAAGTATTAAGTGGAGGTTTTTGTGTTAGGGAAAAAGTATTTAATGTTAGCTCTTATTTTAGGTTCAATATCAACAACATCATTTGGTTTTACATTAAAGAATCCTACAAAAACAGAGTTAAAATCATCAAAAGTAGTGTTAGAAGATAATGAAAAAAGATTATATGAAGAGATTGGATTAAATGGAAAATTAAATTATGATGTTTTCAAAACAGCTTTAAACGGGTATAACAAAATTGATGGAAGAAAAAAAGAGTTATTAACAATAATAGACTATTCAAAGCCATCAACAGAAAAGAGATTTTTTGTAATTGATATGGATAAGAAAGAACTACTTGTATATTCACATGTATCTCATGGTAAAAACAGTGGTGGAAACATAGCAACTTCATTTTCAAATAAAGTTAGTTCAAATAAAAGTTCTTTAGGATTTTTTTTAACTGAGAATACATACATGGGTGGAAATGGATATTCGTTAGTTCTAAATGGTTTAGAAAAAGGTATAAATGATAAGGCAAAAGATAGATATATAGTAATTCATGGAGCAGATTATGCAAATCCTAAAGTTGCTAAATCTCAAGGAAGATTAGGAAGAAGTTTAGGGTGTCCAGCATTACCAAGAGATATTTCTAAAAAAGCTATAGATATGATAAAAAATGGATCAGTTTTATTTGTATATGGTAATGATACAAATTATTTAGAGAGAAGTAACTATGTATAATATAATAATAAAAGCAGCTAAAATGATTTAGTTGCTTTTATTATTATAAAGGTTTTGATGCTTAATATGAATATCCATTTGTGGAAATGGAATAACAATATTAACTGAATCAAGTGAAGGTTTGATATTTTTTAAGATATCAAAGTATGTATCCCAATAAACCTCATTTTTAGTCCAAACTTTTAATGCTATATCAATTGAACTATTATTGTATTTTTCTATATTTATAAAAGGAGCAGGATTTTTTAAAATATTTTTATTATTTTTTATCAAATCATTTAAAACTTGAAAAACTTGATCAATATTTGTTTCATAAGCTACAGAAATTACAATTTTCATTCTTCGATTTGGTGTCTTTGAATAATTAATAACTTGATTATTTATAACGTTTCCATTTGGAATAGTTACGATATCACCACTAAAAGTAGTAATTGTAGTAGAAAAAACATCAATAGATGAAATAAGACCATAGTTACCAATAACTTCTACTTCATCATCAACAGAGTAGGTTTTAAAAATTAAAATTATTAACCCTCCAACAAAGTTGGAAAGATTATCTTTTAAGGCTAATCCTACACCTATTCCGATACTACCTAGAAAAGCTATTAGGGATGTATGTTGAAATCCCATTATAAGTAATGAAATAATAAGGAGTATAACTATTGAACCAGTATCAATAATTGAAGATAAAAAAGTTCTAAAAGATGAATCAATAGCTTTAAAAGCATGAGTTTGATAATATTTAGATAAAAAACTCTTGAAAATTTTCCGTCCAATTATAAAAAATAATAAAGCAATAGCAAATCTAAAAAGAAATATGATAAGACTATTGGTTAAATTTACTAAAAACTCTTCGTTTGTAAAAGTGTACATAACTTGTGCTAAAAATCCTTTGTAATGTTCTTCCATAAAATCACCTCTATAGTATTTAATTCTTAAAAAAAAATAAATTTCCTTTTAAAATAAAAAGAGTTGCTAAGAAATAAAAAATATGCTAAAATAACAAAAGTGTAAAAAAATAGGAGGGAACAATGTTAAGAAAAAGGCTAAAAAAGAAAAGAAAAATTACATCATTTTCATTTTTTTCATTTTTTAATTCTTTGTTCTTTTCTTTTAATTATTATATATTTATAAATAGGAATGGTAACTATATTATATAGTTGCTATTCCTATTTTTTTTAGAAAAAATAGGAGAGTGAAAATGAAAAAAAATAATTTAACAAAAAAAATATTTTATGCTTTAGTTTTAGGTGTTACTATGGGAGTTGCATTTCTTTTTTTAAGAGAAAATTTAATTGCTCAAGGAAAAGAAAGTGTTTGGAATACGATAAACTCAATTTTGTTCCAAGATATAACAAAAACAGAGGGAGCTAAATCTTTTGGAATTTTCTATATAATAGGGCAATTATTTATAAATGCGTTACAATTAGTTATTATACCAATGGTATTTACATCAATAATTATTGCTGTAACAAGCATTCAAGATTCAAAAAGTTTAAAAAGAATATCTTATAAAACTTTCTTGGGATTTGGATTAAGTTCTGTGTTAGCTCTTCTATATGCATCGATAGTAGGAATGATAGCTTATAAGGCTAATTTATTTTCAGTAGCAATAAATAAAGTTTCTGGAGCTGGAGGAGCAACATCATCAAATCCATTATTAATAATAATAAAAGCTATTCCACAAAATATAATAGCGGGATTATCAAATAATGGAAATGTTTTAGTGGCAGTATTTTTAGGAATTTCTGTAGGATTAGTTTTAAATACTATGAATGATGAAAATTCAGTTGTAAAAAAAGGAATATTAGAGTTGAATAAAATATCACAGATATTCTTAACATTTATAATAAATAAATTTGCTCCAATAGCCATATTTTCATTATTAATGAGAACATTTGCAATTTATGGAATAGGATATTTACAAATTGCTAGCATATATTTTGTTTTAACAGCTATAACTTTAATTGTATTCCTTATATTAGGTTATTCATTTATCATATGGATTTCAACAGGATTAAATCCAATTCATTTTATGAAAAAAATATCTAATGTTGCAATGTTCGCTTTTTCAACATCATCATCAGCGGCATCATTACCATTGAATACTAAAACAACAATTGAAAAATTGGGAGTGGATGAAACAACGACGTCATTTGTATTACCAATGGGAATGACTGTAAATATGAATGGAACTGCAATAATGCAAGTTTTAGCCACTCTTTTTATCGCAGGAGTAGCAGGTTATGAAATTACAGTATTTAATTTAGCAACAATATCATTATTAGCGTTGTTAGCATCAATTGGAACACCGGCAGCACCAGGTAGTGGAGCTATAATTCTATTTACTATTTTAACAGGAATGGGATATAGTAATGAAATTGCGGTATCAGCTTATGCAATAATTTTAGGAATAAATAGACCATTAGAGATGTTATTAACATCACTTAATGTTGTAGGAGATAGTGCTGTAGCGGTATATGTTTCAAAAAGTGAAGGAAAATTAGATCATGATATATACCATTCTTTAGAAAATAAAGAAGAAAAAATTAAAATCTAAAAAATAAAAAAGTAGATACAAGAAAAGTATCTACTTTTTTTACAAAAAATAGAAAAGGAGTTATTTGCATAACTCCAAAAACAATGAACAATGTGAATTCAAGACAAAACTGAATTAAAATTCAACACTTGAATTATAATTCAAATTTTATAAAAAAGCAAGAATTATTTAATAATAAATTCAAATAATTTTTTAGCGGCCTTTTCAGGCCCTTCCTTTTCTAGTCCATGAATACCTAAACATGTTCTAATCTGTCCTACTAAAATTTTATCTTCAAACATTTTTTCAAAATATTTATTAATTAATATATCGGTTTCATTTTTTCTTTGTAGAGGACCAAATGGATTAGCAAAATATGATGTTACTTTTCCAATTTCATTGGTAGTTCCTTTAGCATTTCGTGCACCTTGAATAAATATAGGTTTAGCAATAGAAGAGGAATTAAAGAATTCTAAAACTTCTCCATCTTCGTAATTATTAGCATATAAAAACATATCAACTTTATATTTTTTTATAATATCAGAATGAGTGGATATTGGAATAACAATCCGAGAGTTTATTTTATCAGGATTCATAAAAATACTTCGATCAATTTCTTTGTAAGGATATCCAATATCTAAATCGTCAAGTCGTATAAAAGCTCCAATCTCTGTTCCAGAAGCAGTTAAAGTATTTTCATCAAGTTTTAAGACTCCCATATCGTCAAATATAATCTTCATTTCTTTGATATAAGATTCACTTAATTTTCTAAAGGCTTCTAAACTTTCAGATTTTCCAGCCCCACTATCTCCCATAATAATAACATTTTTTTCTAATCCATTTTTAAATGTTAAATTAACCATAGCACCGTGTACTGGAAGATACCCAGCATCAATCATTTTTAAATTATGAAGTGTTAAAATCATTTTTTTCATATACCCAAAATAATCAATACCTTCATTAAAATTCACATATCCAATCATAATATCATTTTGTAAATCTTTAAAAAATTCAGTTCTCATCTCTGTATGGAAGTCTTTAACACCGTACATATATATAATATCGGGTTTTTTATTAAGATATTCCTCTTTTTTAGCTAATTCAAAAAGATTACAAAGAGTAACGCCTTGAGCCATAAAATTCATATCAAAATATACAAAAGCTAATAATTCACCAACTTTAGCGGGAAAGCAAATCCAATTATCTAAATTTAAAGTTAAATTTTCAATAGGATTTTCTCTATTTTCACAAAAAATACCTTTTCGTGTATTTTTTCTAGGATAAGTTATAAAAGGTGGTTGTAATACTATTGATTCAGTGAAGGGAATTCTTTCTAAAAAAGAATATTCTTTAGGACATTTCCAAGGAGCGTTATTTAAGATAAGTCCCGCATTAACTCCTGCATTTAGTTGTCTATAAACTCTGTGATTTTCACCTAAAATATTTTGTTCAACTAATCTGTAAGTTTTTAAAATTAAATTTGTAAAACTATTCATAGAGTCAATAAAATTAATATTTTGTAATCCTAAGCTTGTATTTTTATTACGAATAATAGCATATCTTTCAAATTTTCTCCAATAAGAATATAGACCTTCAATAAATTCAAAAAGAATTGTTTCATTTAATAGAAGATTAGCATAAACTGGGTTTAATTTAGAAACCTCAGATTTATCTAAAACGATAAGAAGTTTAAAAAATTTAACTAGAGTTTCACTTATGTCATCTTCGCAACTTTTTTTTAAAAATTGATAAATGGATGTATTTTTAGTGTTAATTAAATATATATATTTAGAAAGAACCTTTTTAAATGCTAAACTTGATAAAAGATTTTCAGAAGTATCACAATATTTTGTTGAAAAATTTAAAATCGCACTATTTCTACCTATAAAAATTTCTTGATTCATAAAATCCTCCTAAGATATATTGGTTAGTTAAATTTTATGAAAAAAAACTCAATAAGTCAAGAAAAAATAAAAAAATATTTTTAAAAATAAATAAAATAAAAATAATTTAACAAAAATGAAATATATTAAAAAACTATACTTTTTTATAAATATAATATATAATAATAACAAATCCTATATATGTTTCAAATATGGTGAAACGTCTCTACAAGTTACCGTAAATAACTTACTATGGGCTTATTTTAAAGTTGAAAACTTTCAATTTTTATTTAAGTTCATATAAATTATGGATTAAATCAATATTGGAGGTTTTTATTTTTATGAAAAATATTTTTAAGTTTTTATTAATTGTTTTTATTGTGTTTACATGGCAAAAAACTGAGAGTTTTGCTAATATAAAAGTTGGATTAGTATTATCAACAGGAGGATTAGGAGATAAATCTTTTAATGATTCAGCATATAGAGGGTTAGAAATGGCTAAAAAAGATTTAGGAATAGATTTTAAGTATGTTGAGCCAAAATCATCTTTAGAGGATGAAGAGTTTTTAAGAGAATATGCAGATGCAGAGTATGATTTTATAATAGGAGTAGGATTTCCTATGAAAGATGCTGTAGAAAATGTAGCGAGAGATTATCCTGAGATAAAATTTGCAATGATTGATAATACAACAAATGAAAAAAATATTAAAAATTTATTATTTAAAGAGAATGAAGGTTCTTTTTTAATGGGAGCTTTAGCAGCCATGATGAGTAAGAATCATGTAATTGGTTTTGTGGGAGGCATAGATATGCCTTTAATTAATAAATTTAAAAATGGTTATGAACAAGGTGCAAAGTATATAAATCCAAATATAAAAATTTTGAGTGCATATATTGGTGGAACAACAGCTTTTAATGATCCTTTAAAGGCAAATGAGATGGCAACTCTTCAGATAAAGCAAGGAGCAGATGTATTATACCATGCTGCTGGTGGAAGTGGTTTAGGTGTTTTAGAAGCAGCTAAAGATAATAACATATATGCTATAGGAGTTGACTCAGATCAAGATGATTTTATAAAAGGAACAGTGTTAACATCTATGATGAAAAATGTAGATATAGCAGTTTATAATACAGTTAAATCTATCTTGAATAACGAGTTTCAAGGAGGAGATTCTTATTACGGATTATCTGAAAATGGTGTAGGAACAACAGATTTTAGAAATACAAAAGAGATAATAGGTGACGAGAATTTAAAAAAATTAGAAGTTATAATAGAAAAAATAAAATTAAATGAAATAATAATAAAATAAAAAGTCGCAATTGCGACTTTTTTTATTGTATATTATTTATAACATTAACAGTAAACTCTTGACACCAAAGAGCTGTCTTAGGATTAAATTCTTCATTGTGTATCTCTGTATTTGATAAAACTCTTATAGCTAAAAAAGGAATATCATAAGCTTTCGCAATTTGGGCTACTGCAACTGACTCCATCTCTTCAGTTTGAGTTTTAAATGTTGTATTTAAATATTTAATTCTTTCAATTTCTCTGTTCCATTGATCAGCGGAACCGATAACACCTAAAGAGATTTTTCCATTAGAATAACTAGTTTTTTGAGCAATTTCAATTAAATTTGAGTTGCTTGAAAAATTTTTATATGTAACAAGATTATTATTAGAATCTCTAAGTCTTTGAACTACATCAAAAAATATCCCATCTCTTATATTTTCTGGAACGCCCTCTTCTTTTCGTTCAGTTCGAATAGCTCCAATGTTTATAATATCAGTTCCTAGGACTATATCTCCAGTATGTAAAGAAAAATCATGTCCACCAGAAGTTCCTTGATTAATTATAATTGTTGGTTTATATTTTTCAATACCAATAGTTGTAGCAGCTGCAGCATTAACTAAGCCAACTTCTGTTCTAGAAACAATAACTTCATGTTTTCCAAGGTTTCCTTTCCAAAATGTCCAAGAACCTATATGCTGTTTAGTTGGATTTTTTAGAGTTTTTATTAAATAATCAACCTCCATATCCATAGCACCTTGAATTAAAATAGTTTCTTTTGAAAAAGTGATTGAAGATAGTAGTAAAAAAGTTGTGATAAATTTTTTCATAGTTTTGTGTTGCCTCCTAAATAAAGTATACCCAAAACTCTACATAAATAGTTATTAACTTTTATATTAATAAGCCATAGTAATCAATTTAAGGTTGATTGTAGAGACTCCTCACCGTATTTGAGGTATATATGAGCTAAATAAATAATATCAAGAAATTCTTTTTTGTGCAAGATATTGTTAAAAAAATAACAAAAAAATTATAGTTAAAATAAAAATAAAAATATTTTTTCAAAAAAAGTTGACAATTATAAAAAAATAGTTTATTATTTGTCTTAATAAAAAAACAAAAGGAGGAAAAAAATGAACACTAAATTTAAAGTAAACTTTTTATTAGTACTGATAATAATAATAAGCTCTATGGTTTGGTGTTAGATGAGATTTTTCTTCTAAGTATTCAAGCCTTATTTTAGTATAAATTTAAGGCTTGAGCGATAAAAAAGTATTTTAAGGCTTGAGTCTATGTAGATTTCAAGCCTTTTTTATTATTTATAAAAATTTGGGAGGAGTTAATATGATTGAGACAGGAAGAATTTGGTTTAATGGAGAATTAAAAGAGCATGATGATGCAAAAGTACATGTATTATCACATGTACTACATTATGGGTCTGGATGCTTTGAAGGAATAAGATTATATAAATTAAAAAATGGGAAATCAGCAGTATTTAGATTAAAAGAACATATAGACAGATTATATGATTCTTGTAAAATTTATAAAATGGAAGTTCCTTATACTAAAGATGAATTTATAAAAGGTATTTTAGATACAATAAAGACAAATAAATTAGAAGCTGGGTATATTAGACCGCTAATTTTTAGAGGTTATAATCAGCTTGGAGTAAATCCAACATGTAATCCAGTAGAAGCTATAATAGCAGCTTGGAAGTGGGGGGCTTATTTAGGCGAGGAAGGACTGAAAAATGGAATAAAGGTATGTGTATCTTCATGGAGAAGACCTGCACCAAATACTTTACCAGCTTTAGCTAAAGCTTCTGGAAATTATTTAAGTTCTCAATTGATAAAAATGGAAGCATTGGACATGGGATTTGAAGAGGGATTAGCATTAGATTATCTTGGAAATATAAGTGAAGGAAGTGGAGAAAATATTTTTCTTGTAAAAAATGGAGAACTTCTAACACCACCAATGGCATCTTCATCTTTAGCAGGAATAACAAGAGATGTAGTAGTTAAAATAGCTAAAGATTTAGGATTAGTAGTAAAATATGAAACTTTACCTCGTGAATTTTTATATTTAGCTGATGAAATATTTCTAACAGGAACAGCAGCGGAGATAACACCAGTTAGTTCTGTAGATAATATAAAAGTTGGATGTGGAAGTAGAGGTGAGATGACAAAGAAAATTCAAGAGGAGTTTTTTAAAATAGTTGAGGGTGAAAATGAAAAGTATCGAGAGTGGTTAACTATAGTTGAGTAAAAAGGAGGATGAAATTATGAAAAGTTATTTTATTGGTGTAGTTATTTTAATTGTTGCATATTTAACATATGGAAAATATTTAGAAAAGAATTTTGGTATAGATAATAGAGAAACACCAGCTTTATTAAAAGCTGATGGAGTAGATTTTGTAGAAATGAATTGGATTAAAAGTTTTCTAGTTCAATTTTTAAATATAGCAGGTTTAGGGCCGATTACTGGAGCCGTAGCAGGAGCTATGTGGGGCAGCTCAGCTTTTTTATGGATTGTATTTGGAACTATTTTTGCAGGAGCAGTTCATGATTATTATACGGGAATGATTTCTATGAGAAATAATGGTGAAAATATGCAGGAGTTAATTGGAAAATATTTGGGAAATAGAGCAAAGCTTTTTACTAAATATTTTTTAATTATATTATTAATTATAGTTGGAGTTGCTTTTATTACAGGTCCAGCAGAGATTTTACAATCATTTACAGGAATTAACAAAGAGATTTGGTTAACTTTGATTGTAGGGTATTATATAGTAGCTACACTTCTACCTATTGATAAAATTATAGGAAGAGTATATCCTTTGTTTGGAGGAGCTTTAGTTTTAATGATGTTTTTATTAATTGGAGCAATGCTAATAAAAGGAGTAAAAATACCAGAAGTAACTTTAGAAAATATGCATCCTAAAAAATTACCAATATTTCCTTATATGTTTGTTGTTATTTCATGTGGAGCAATCTCTGGATTTCATTCGACACAATCTGTCTTAGTAGCAAGATGTTTAAAAAATGAGAAAGATGGAAGAAAATCATTTATGGCAGCTATGTATTTAGAGGGCTTTGTAGCTTTGACATGGGCAGCTATATCTTTAGGATTTTTTAATGGAGTAGAAGGGTTAGCAGGAAGTGGAGGGGGAATGGTAGCTGTTAGCAAAATGATCACTGGACTTTTAGGAAAATATGGACTGGTGTTTACACTGTTTGGACTAATTGCTTTACCAATCACAACAGGAGATACAGCTTTTCGAAGTGCAAGAGTTACAATTGCTGAAGTTTTAAATTATAATCAAAGCTCATTGAAAAATAGATTAATAGTAGCTATTCCATTATTTTTATTAGCTGGTTTTTTATCACAATTTGGATTTAATACTCTTTGGAGATATGTTGCATCTACAAATCAATTGCTAGCAACACTAGGTTTATGGACATGCACATATTATTTTATAGAGAAAAAAAGAAATTATTGGGTGGCAGGAATACCAGCAGCTTTTATGAGCGCAATGATTACTTGTTATTTTTTAGTTGCACCAGAAGGATTAAAGTTAGATAATATGTACTTGGTATATAGTATAGGAATTTTAAATTTTATTTTGGCATTAATAGTTATTAGTTTAAAAAACGCTAAAGTAAACAAAGAATTAGATAAAATAATTATATAAAATAAAGCAGGAGATAATTTAAAAACTATCTCCTGCTTTATTTTTAAGAAATTGCTATTTTTATTTTTTTTGCGAGATTATAAACTTTATGCTTTGGTATACTACAAATAGCTATCCTAATACCACCTGGAATAATTATTGCAAAAATATTTTCATTTTTTAATTTTAATTCAATTTCTTTTTCTAAACCTTTTGAAAAGGGTATTGTTATGAAAAATCCACTTTTATAAGGTAAGATATTAAGATTAACAGCTGCAGCCTCACCTAAAAAGATTTCAGAACGTTCTTTAATCATATTTTTCATATAGCCTTGTTCTAATAAAAGTTGTCTGTATTTCTTTCTGTTTAAGACAATATTACTAAATAGAGTCATTCCTCCTTTTGAGATATTAGACCAAACACTTCTACAAGTATAAAGACTTGCATCTGTAAAATTATCTATAGTGTCTTTTGATGAAGAGATTGCTATTTGTGCTCCGACTCTTAGACCATAACAACAAAACGATTTTGACATACTAAATGTAATCATCATAAGAAGATTACTAGGAAGATTTTGATAAAACACACTTAAATCATTTTTTTTATTGTTAAAATCCATGTAGGCAATATCATTAATTAAAATAATATTGCAAAGAGTACATGCTTCTTTTAAAATATTCATAAGAGATTTTATTTCATAAGATGATAAAGTATATCCTGTGGGATTATGACAGGGATTATTAAGAACAACAACCAAATTCTTCTGAATTTTAGCTAATTCTATAACTGAATTTTTAAAATTAATTAAATCAAATTTCCCTTTTTTATTAAAAAGAGAGTAAGTTTGATATCCGCCACCAACTTCTTTACTCATAAGCTTATAAGAGCTCCACATATAGTTAGGAAGAAGAACCACTTCACCAGGATTTATATAATTTTTAAAAGTATTATATATAGCACCGCTACCACCAGGTGTTGCAATAACTTCACAAAAATTATTTTTAAGAATATTAATATGATTTTTACCAAAAATATATTGCTTAACAGCATCGATAAATAATTCTTCACCGTTTATACTTGAAGAATAATTGAAAAGATCTTTGTCTGATAAATTTTTATATTCGTTATTAACAATATCTAAAGTGTGCATCTCTTCATTATCATTATAAAAGATTCCTAAAGTTGCATTAATTACATTTTCTTTACCGTATATTTTAGATGCTAAATCAGCATTTTTAGCAATTTGAAAACCATTATCGAAAATTTTTTTACTTTTAGAATGTTCAGCCAACATAATAATCACCTCTTAAATTTCTTTTAATGTAATTTTAAATTAAAAAAATATATAAGTCAAGATAAATTAGAAAAATATTTTAAATAAAAATATAAATAAAAAAATATTTTCAAAAATAAACAAAAAATAAAGAGAAAGCGAACTCTCTCTTTATTTTTTAAAACTCTTCTAGTCTTCTTTCATACATATACTGTGTGAAAGTTAAATCATAAACTTGTAACATCTCTAGATAGTCTTCAAATAATCTTCTAACAAGTAATGGAATTTCATCAATAGGAATAATCAAGTTAGGTATTTCAAATGCAAGAGATTGAATAGATTCAGTTAAAATTCCACCCATATAAACTTGCATACAGTCTGTTAAAACATCATTTATTCTCTTTTTTAAACCAATAAATCCTAGAGGAGCAACTGGAATACCAGCACATGAACTAGGACATCCTGAGATTCTTATGTTCTTAGCTTCCTTAAATATAATTTTTCTATATTGTGGATAAAGATTAGCTAAATTATCTAATTCAACAGCAATTGAATCAGCTATAGAAACAGAATCTTGAACTCCAATCATGCAAACTGTAGATCCAACACAAGCTCTAATTTGGCCTCTTATTGAAAAAGATTCACTTACAATTTCAGGAATTTCATTATTTAAAAACTCATAAATATATGGTAAAGCTGACTTATGTACCATAGGAATAACTAGATTTTGGTTAATAGTAGCTCTAACAATAGGAGAATTTATGTTATCTAAAAGATTAGCTAATTTTTGAGCATGCTCTTTTGATAAATCTCCATTTTTTACATAAAGAACTAAAGAAACAATATCTTTAAATTTAGTTTCTTTTACACAGAAGTCAATCCATTGGTTATAGTTTTCATCAGTATTATTTATTTCAAATTTAGTTAAATTAGGAATAAAGTTAGCGTAATCAATAGGTTTAATAATACCATTTTCAACAGTTTCTTTATTAAAATATTCTAAGAAAAGTTTTCTAAATCCATCTATTCCAATTTTTTCAACTAAAAATCTAAGTCTAGCCTGCATTCTATTAACTCTATCACCACGATCATAAAAAAGCTCAATCATAGCTTTAACTGCTTTTAATAAATCTTCTTCAGGTAAGAATTCAAGTAAAATGTGTCCAATTTTACTTCCTCTTCCCATTCCACCACCAGCAAAAACCTTAAAGCCTTTTTTACCATTGATTTCTTTAGCTACAAATCCCATATCTTGTACAGCCATTACAAATTCATCATCTGAGCTATTAGAAAATCCAATTTTTAATTTTCTTCCAAAATCAAAGGCTTTATCAATAAAAAAAACTTCATTTTCAATCATTTTAGCATAAGGAATAACATCAAAATTACTTTTTTTGTCAACACCTGTATATGTAGAGACTAAAATACTTCTGAAAGTATTTCCACCACCACCTCTGAAATACATCTCTTTATTATTACAAAGCTCAATAGTAGATTTAACTTTATCAAAATCAACTTCATGTAGTTGATAATTTTGTCTTGTTGAAAGATGCAAAAAAGGGATGTTTTGTTTAAACATAATATCTACTAAATCTTTAAAGTTTTGTGTAGAAAGTTCTCCACCAACAGCTTTAAGTCTTAACATCATTTTTTTACCTTTTTGTTCGTAAATTCCAAATTTAGAACCTTTTTTCTTTAAATCAGGTGACTTAATGATATTATTAGTATAATCGATAATACCGTTTTCAAGTTCTAAATATTGATTTTCAATTTCGTTCAGTTTTTTTGTGATTCTTTCCATTTCTATCTCCTTTATTCGAACATATCCGATTTTAGTATTTTACAACTTTTTGAATATTAATTCAACTATTTTATAAAAATAGCTTTTAAGAAAAAAGCATTATAAAAATTACATATTATATTTTTTATGTTATAATGGATCATATCATATTAAAAACGGGAGGAAAAAATGAAAAAAGTATTATTTATGATTTTCTGTTTATCACAATTAGCTTTTGCATATAAGGCTAAATCAGAGGATTTGTCAAAGTATTCAATAGAGAACTATAATCCTCAAATTCAAAAAGCTATTAAAGATTCAGGAATAAAATATGATAAATTAGGGGAGATTTATGAAGCACCAAATCTAGGGTATTATAATTTTACAACAATCGAAAATAATGGAAAAGTAGTTGCATATGCAGGATTAACACATGTAAAATCTTATAATAAACATGAGGCATTAATAACAATTATTTCACCAGAAGGGAAACTTTTAGATTTTTATTTACCAGATGCAAATGAGAAACATCAAAATGTACATGATAAAGAGTGGATAAATAAATATAAAGGAAAAAATGCAGAGGAATTACCAATCGATTCTTTGGCAGGATCAACATTTCATGCAAATAGTGTAAATGGAGAGCTTAGAAATACTCTAAAAGCTTTTGAATCTAAAAAAGATACATTTAAAAAATAAAAAAAGCCCAAAAAGGGCTTTTTATTTTGAAAAATTTTCTCCTAATTTCCAACACTTGCCAACTTTTTCTCCTAATTTATAATAGGATTTAGTAGGCATTTCAAAAAGAATAGGTTTCAAAATATCATAATTAATATTTCCTTCAGAATCAAGAACTTCAGATTTAATATGAGTATGTCTGATTTTTAAAATATATTGATTATGTTCCTTTGTTTCATAATTATCAGTAACTTCACACTCCATAACAACAGGGGAAATATTTATCATAGGAACATTTCTTATTCCTATGGTGTAATCAAAAACATTTGATTTATCGACTTTTCTGCCGCTAACAATTCCAACGAAATCAGCAGCTTCAAGCATATCTTCTGTTACAATATTAACAGAAACAGCAAGCTTATCTTTAATAATTTCATTACTAAAATGATTTTTTTGTATACTTAATAAAATAGAGTCATTTCCAATTATACCAATATGGGCAATATTAATCCAATTGACTTTTTCATATTCATCAATCATACCAACAATAACGGTTGGAGTAGGATATAAAGCGACAATAGGTCCTAAATTTTTCCACATAAAAATCACCTCTTAAAATTAAATTATATAATGAAATACTAAAAAAATAAAAAAATCCTTTTATAATTTTATTTTTGTAATATATCTTTTGGTTTATATGTTTCAAAGAACTCTTTATTAGCGATTCTATATATCTCAGAATAATCAAGAGGAGAAACTAAAAAGTCATCTTTTTTAACAATCATTTTTTCTCCCCATGGAGCTAGAATAAAAAAATCATTATTATTTTTAATTTTAACAACTTTAATTTCACCAATTGGTTTAAAGAAACTCCAAGTTTTATTTTCTTTTTTTAAAAAAGTATATCTTTTTTCAAATTTATCTTTAGTTACAATATATTCCTCTTTAGCATCAGTTGTATTTTTAACAATATAGCTAGGAATTGTAACTTGATTTATTGTTTCTAATCCATCTTTAGTATATGTTTTTATAGTTTCACCTATTTTTCCTTCTCTAGCTAAAATGGGTTTGAATTTTTCAAAAACAATACTACTTGTTAAAGAAGGGATAAGTTGCTCTTTTAATTGTTCCTGAGTTATAAGTAATGAGTTGTTAGCATAAAGTAAATTGCTAAGTAAAAGTCCTGTAAGTATTAATTTTTTCATATATCCTCCAAATTATTTATTTTCATTTAAAAGTTCATTAATATAAGCTAGACGCTTTTTAGAGTCATCATCTAAACTTTTACTCATAGAAGTTAGTATAAATTCTAGTAATGCTTGAGTCGAAATAATTGAATTAAAGTAACTAATACCTCGTATATCTGTAAATACAGTTATATCTCCAGTATTGGCAACAGGTGATGTTGATTTATCAGTAACTATAATAATTTTTGCTTCAGCTTTTTTTGCAATTTCAATTAATAGTGGATAAGTTTTTGAATATTTAGGATGAGCAATTAAAAACAAGCAATCACCCTTTTGAATATCAACTATATTTTTTATAAGTTCAGAATTATTTTGATTATGTGTAATAACATTTTTTAATATAAAACCTAAACGTAGGCCGAAAAATGACGTGGCTCCAGAGACACTTTTAAAACCTATAATATATTTTTTATTAGAGTTAAAAAGTATATCAATTATTTTTGAAATTTTATCATAGGAATTTATATTTATTGTTTCTTCAATGTTTTTAAAGATTGAGTTCGTAAACGTTTCAATTAAATTATTTTTCTTTAAAAGTTCTTCGTTTAAACTTAATTTTTCAGATGGAGTAAGAATTTTATCACTTACTTGTTGCTTTAAACTATCTTTAAATTCTTTAAAGTTATTAAATCCTAGAGATTTAACAAATCTAATCACAGAAGTATCACTTATTTGTAATTCGTTTGCAATATCACTAGATGTTAAAAAATATATTCTATTTTCATTATGGAAAAAGAAATCTGCAATAATAGTTTCAGTTTTTGTTAAACTTTTATTTGCAACTCTTTTTTGTAAAGAATCAATCATAAGAATCTCCTTAAAAAATATTTATAATATAGCTTACCATATTTTTTTAAATATATAAATATGTAAAATCCTGAAAAAAAGACGAAGAAATAGAACATATGGTTCAAAAAAAACTTGACTATAAAAAAATATCGTAGTATATTTATGATTGTAAATAAACATTTTTTGTTTAAAATAATTTTTTAAAAACATTTTTGGAGGGTAAAATGAGTAAAAAAGAAAAAAGTGGAAGTAAAATGAGTTTTCCACATACGTATGTAATTATTTTTGGATTAATTATTTTTGCTGCGTTATTAACTTGGGTTGTTCCAGCAGGACATTTTCCAAGGATAAAGGATGTTGCAACAGGAAAAACTATTATTGTTGCAGATCAATTTGCTTTTATAGAAAATACACCAGTTAGTTTTTTAGATATTCCATTTAAAATTGTAGATGCACTAAATAAATCAAGTAGTATAATATTTTTAGTTTTAATAGTTGGAGGAGCATTTCATGTAATTATAAAAACAGGTATGTTCCAAGCATTAACAGCTAAAGTAACTAAAGTATTTTCGAATAAGGATGAGTTATTAATTCCAGCTTTTACAACAGTGTTTGCAGTAGCATGTATGAGTATGGGAGTTAATACATTTATTGGATTTGCACCAGTTGCAATAATTTTAGCAAGATCTATGGGGTATGATGCAATAGTAGGAATTTCTATGGTAGCTTTAGGAGGAGCAATTGGATTTAGTACAGGAACATTTAATCCTTTTACAACAGGTGTAGCTCAGGCCTTAGCAGGATTACCGATGTTTTCAGGATTAGGTTATAGAATTTTCTGTTTAGTTGTATTTTTAGTTGTAACAAATATTTATATATTAAATTATGCTAAAAAAATAAAGAAAAACCCAGAATTAAGTGTAGTTAGAGATTTAGAAAAATTAGAAAATAACATTGAAAATGGTGAAAATGTTATGCCAGAAATAGAGAACAGACACTATTTAGTATTGGCAATTGTAATTGGATTATTTGGATTATTAATCTACGGTGGAGCAGCATGGCATTGGGGATTAAATCAAAGTGCTGCACTATTTATATGGATGGCTATTCTAGGAGGATTAGCTTATGGATTTTCACCTAGTACAATTGCAAAAGAGTTTGTAAGCGGAGCAAAAGCATTAGTATTTGGTGCTTTAATAATAGGAATAGCAAGAACAATCTCTATAATATTAGATGATGGTAAAATTTTAGATACAGCTGTTTATTATTTAGGGAATATGTTGGCATCTTTACCACACGTATTACAGTCTATTGGAATGTTCTTAATGCAATTATTTATAAATGGTTTAGTTACTTCAGGAAGTGGACAAGCAGCTGTAACAATGCCAATAATGTTACCAGTAGCAGACATGATAGGAATGACAAGACAAACAGCCGTTTTAGCATTTAATTTCGGTGATGGATTTAGTAATTATGTTCTTCCAACATCGTCAGCATTGATGGGATTCTTAGCAATAGCTAATGTATCTTATGAAGATTGGATGAAATATATGGGAAAATTATTTTTAATATGGATAGTAACAGGATCAATACTTATAATAATCGCAAATTGGATAGGATATGGTCCATTTTAATTAAAGGAGAAAGTTATGAAGCAAGAGATTTTACAAAATGTTGAGGAGTTAAAAAGTAGTTTAATTGATTTAGGGGATTTTATTTTTGATAATCCAGAAATTGGACTAGAAGAATACAAAAGCTCAAAAAAGATAATTGATATTTTAAGAATGAATGATTTTAAAATAGAAACTGGAATAGGTGGATTTGAAACAGCTTTTAGAGCAGTTTATGAAGTTGGACAAAATGGACCATCTATTGGTTTATTATGTGAGTATGATGCTTTAGAGGGAATGGGACACGCGTGTGCTCATCATATGCAAGGACCAAGTATAGTTGGAGCTGCTTTAAGTATAAAAAATCAATTAAAAGATAAAAATTATAAAATTGTAGTTTATGGGACACCAGCCGAAGAGACACTAGGTGCAAAAGTAAAAATGTTAGAAAAT
Source organism: Cetobacterium somerae ATCC BAA-474 (assembly GCF_000479045.1). Taxonomy (NCBI): domain Bacteria; kingdom Fusobacteriati; phylum Fusobacteriota; class Fusobacteriia; order Fusobacteriales; family Fusobacteriaceae; genus Cetobacterium; species Cetobacterium somerae. The sequence goes on along the minus strand of NZ_KI518119.1, from coordinate 35,423 downwards.
GGTTGTTTTAATGATATAGATGTTGCTTTAATGATGCATGGTGCTCCAGATACAACAACAGATGTAAAATCACTAGCGCTTTCAAATTTTACAGTTAAATTTCATGGAGTTAGGTCTCATGCAGCTTTAGCTCCAGAAAAAGGTAGAAGTGCTTTAGATGGATTAATCCTTTTATTTCAAGGGATTGAATTTTTGAGAGAGCATGTAAGAGAAGATGTAAAAATGCATTATACAATAACAAATGCAGGAGGGCCTGCAAATGTTGTTCCTAAATATGCAGAAGCAAAGTTTAGTATAAGATCTTATGATAGAGCTTATTTAAATCATGTTATTGAAAGGTTCAAAAAAGTGGTACAAGGTGCATCTCTTATGACGGAAACTGATTATGAGATTATAGAAACAAAAAGGTTAAATAATAAAATCCCTGTTTTGAAGCTTAATCAAATCCTTATGGATAATGCCGAATTGGTTAATGCTCCTAGATTATCTCCCCCTAGAGAGAAAACAGGTTCTACAGATTTTGGAAACGTAATGTATCATGTGCCTGGATCTTGTATAAGAGTAGCCTTTGTACCTCAAGGAACCTCATCTCATTCAGATGAATTTTTGTGTGCAGGAAAAAGTGAAGAAGCTCATAATGCTATAATATTAGGAGCAAAAATTTTAGCTGGAACTGCATATGATTTAATCACTAATAAGGAATTATTTAATGAAGTTCTAAATGAGTTTAAAGTAAATAAAGAAAAAAGTGAAAAAATTTAAATTAAACTATTGAAAAATCACATTTAAAATACTATACTTATGAGGTGTAGATGGAGGTGTGATAAATGAAGATAGGTGTATTTTATAGTAGTGCTAGAGGAAAGAGTGAGTTTACAGCTACTTTGATAAAAGATTTATTAAAAGAAAATTGTGATATATACAAGATAGCAGATACAGAGATTATTGAAAATTTAAAAAAATATAAAGCTTTAATTTTTATAGTTCCAACTTATGGTTTTGGAGAACCCCATGAAGATTGGAAAGATGGAATTGAGGTTATTTCAAAAGTTAATTTTGAAAATAAATCAGTTGGAATTATAGGAAGAGGAAATCAAGGATTTTATGCAGCTACTTTTGTTAATGGAATGAAACCAGTATATGATGCCTTGGTTAAAAAAAATGCCAATATAGTTGGATTTACAGAAGTTGAAGAGTATGATTTTGTAAAAAGTAGCGCAATTGTTGATGGAAAATTTGTGGGCTTACCTTTAGATGAAATATTTATGCTTCAAGAAATAAAAAGTAAATTGGAAGCATGGATAACAAATAATTTTGGTGAAATATTAAATGAAAAATAAAGAAAAATATAGGGAGTTTATGGATACTTTTCAAATTCAAAGAGATTTTTTTAAATGTCATGAAATCCTAGAAGAAATTTGGATAGAAGAAACCAAATGTGAGACAAGAAAACATGTATCAATAAATCTCTTGTTAATAGCTGTGGGTTTATATCACTGGAGAAATAAAAATTATAAAGGTGCGATTCAAGTCTTGGAGAATTCGTTAAATAACTATGATGAAGTATCTAAAGATATAGAGAGATTAAATATAGATTCTAAATATTTAAAACAAAAAGTTTTAGGGGCTATAGAAAGTTTAAAAATAAAAAAAGAGTATGAGGAGATTTATCTTCCAATATATTAGTAAAAAAGAAAAACCAGAGAAATCTGGTTTTTTTTAATTGATATTTATTAAATTATCTAAATCATAACGAATAATATTTGAGAATTTATCTTCTAAAATATTTTTTAAGATATCTCTTTCGTCATCGTAAAAAGTAGAATTATTATATTCTCTCATTTTAAGAGTATAGTTTTCACTAAATTCAAAATATTTAGTATGTGGAGCTGAATTTTGACTGTAAATTTTATAATAACCACTAATAGTAATTTTTTTTCGAACAATAAAAAGCTTTTCTTTTTCTTTGATTTCCTCTTTTGTTTCTAGAGTTCTTGTGTACACATTAGAAAAATTAAAATCTATAAAATAATTTTTAAAATTAGGTTTTAAAAAAGAGTTAAAACCTCTAAAAATTATGTAATTACCAAGGTTTCTATTTATATTCATGTCAGAGGCATACATCAAAGAATTTGTAAGAAGATAATCAAGCTGAGAAAATCCTCTAAAAGATGATCCTACATAAAGATTTATAGTTACATCATTTTCTAAATTTGAAATAGTACTATTAATAATATAACTATTTATATATTTATTCATTTTTTTATAAAAATTTATATTTTGAATTTTTTGATTACGACTTATGTAGAGCTTTTCATCTTTTAAAACAAAGTCTTCAAAAATTTTAGTAATTTTAACTTTGGAATTATTAAAATCATTATAATCAATCTTTATAGTAGGAAATTTAGTATGTATCTTTTTAAACTCTTCAATAGTTAGAAGATATAAGTTAAGTGCGTTTATATCTTGTTTAGTAAAATATTTATTTTTTAAAATATTGTTTTTTGTATTTGTTATTTCAAAATATTGTTTTTGATACTGAGATATTCCAACTTGAGATTCAGAAGAATAGTCTAATCCAGATATAAGTTCTAAGGTTCCATCCGTTGTCGTTCCTCTAGAGTTATATATATTTATAGCATTAGAAATTTTATTATTACCAATAGATGTCATTATAGCACTACAGCCTAAAAGAAAACTTAAAATAAAACTGATACCAATATATTTAGTATAAGATAAATTTCTCATAAAAATCTCCTTTATTTTTAATATAAAAATGTATTTAGATTATAACATATATAAAACAAAAAAAATAATAGATAATTTTTCACAAGAATATTGAAGTTTAAATACAAATATGGTATTATTAAAATAAAAAAGTTTACTCATATATTTTGGTAATATGGTCCAAAAGTTTCTACGTCCTAACCTTAAATCAGGACGCTATGGGAAGAGCTTATACTATAATTTTTTAAAATATGTTAAATATTTTAAATTTAATTTTAAGTGTAAATTCTATCCCAGATAGAGTTTACACTTTTTTTATTTAAAAAATGGAGGTTTTTTGTGAAACAAATCTTAATAAAAAATGCATATGTAGTATCAATGAATGAGAAAAGAGAGATATATAATAATGGTTCAATTTTAATTGAAAACGATTTAATAAAGGCAATTGGAAAAGTTGATGAAAAATCAATTATAGATACTGCAGAAATTATAGATGCAAAAGGGAAAATTGTATTACCAGGTTTAATAAATACACATGTTCATCTATCTCAGCAACTAGGAAGAGGAATAGCTGATGATGTAGATCTTTTAACTTGGCTAAGAGAAAGAGTTTGGCCTTATGAGAGTAACTTTGATTATGAAAGTTCATTAATCTCTTCAACTGCTTGTTGTGTAGAAATGATAAAATCTGGAGTCACAACATTTTTAGAAGCAGGAGGTCAGTATGTAGAAGCAATGGCTGAGGCGGTAAAAAATACAGGAATAAGAGCAGCTTTATCAAAATCAGTTATGGATGAAGGGATTGGATTACCTACAAATTGGATAAAAACAGCGGATGAAGAGATTCAAGTACAAAAAGAACTATTTGATAAATATAATAATACAGCAGATGGAAGAATAAAAATTTGGTTTGGTTTAAGAACTATTTTTAATAACTCAGATGATTTAATAATTAAAACTAAAAAAATAGCAGATGAATTGAATACAGGAATTCATATGCATATAGCTGAAATAGCAGCAGAAAATGATTATGTGAAAACAAATAGAGGAAATTCAACTGTTGAACATCTTCATAAGTTAGGGGCATTAGGACCAAATTTATTAGCTGTTCACACAGTGTGGTTAACAGATAGAGAGATAGATTTATTTAGATTATATGATGTAAAGGTATCACATAATCCAGCAGCGGCAATGAAAGTTGTATTAGGATTTGCAAGAATACCAGAAATGCTTGAAAAAGGGCTAAGCGTATCTATTGGAACAGATGGTGCACCTTCAAACAATAGAATGGATATGATGAGAGAGATGTATTTAACTTCTTTAATTCATAAAGGAAGAACATTAAATCCAAAAGTTGTACCAGCAGAACAAGTATTAGAAATGGCTACTATAAATGGAGCTAAGTGCGCGTTATTAGAAAGAGAAATAGGAAGTCTAGAAGTAGGTAAAAAAGCAGATTTAATAATTTTAAATCCAAATACAATTCATTCTTTACCACTTCATGATCCAATAGCTAATATTGTTTATACAATGTCAAGTGAAAATGTTGAATCAACAATGTGTAATGGAAAATGGTTAATGAAAAATAGAGAAATTTTAGTTTTAAACGAGAGTAATTTAATAGAGCAAGTGAAAATAAAATCTGAGGAGATAAAAACTAAGGCAAAAATAGTTTTACCAAACAGATTTCCTGTAATAGATATAATATAGTTGGAGGATTGTAAAGTGGAAAAAATAGTAACAAAAAGAAATATTTCATTAGATATATTAGAAAAAGTTTTTAAAATTGAAGAAAGAGGAAGTTCAATAAAAACAGAAGTTTTAGGTGGTCTTACAACATTTTTAACAATGGCATATATAGTTTTCGTAAATCCTGCAATTCTTTCTGCAGCTGGGATGGATAAAGGTGCTCTTATAACAGTAACTTGTTTAGCAACAGCTATTGGAACAGGAATTGCTGCTTTATGGGCAAATGCTCCCTTTGCTTTAGCACCAGGTATGGGGTTAAATGCATTTTTCACTTATACATTAGTTTTAGGACAAGGAGTTTCTTGGGAAGACGCATTGGGTGTTGTATTCATATCAGGACTATTCTTTTTAATTATGACATTAGGTGGAATAAGAGAAAAAATAGCTAATGCTATTCCTAGTGTAGTTTCTACAGCAGCAACTTCAGGAATTGGGTTATTTATAGCTTTTATAGGTTTAAAAAACATGGGAATAATAGTTGCAAATGAGGCTACATTTGTAGGTTTAGGAGATTTTTCAATACCAACTGTATTAGGGATCTTAGGATTAGCAATTATGGCTATTTGTGAAATAAAAAAGGTAAGAGGCGGTATTTTAATAAGTATTGCAGCAACAACAGTTATAGGGATGTTTTTTGGAATCGTTGATATACCAAAAGCAATTATTTCAATGCCACCATCAATAAGTCCAATTTTTATGAAAATAAATATATTAGGGGCTTTAAAAATATCTTTAATAGGTTCAATATTTTCATTTATGTTTATAGATCTATTTGATTCCCTTGGATTTATGATGGCTTGTTACAAAAATATGGGATTAGTACAAGGGGATGAAGGTGCTAAAGGTTTAAAGAGGATGCTACAAGTTGATGTATCATCAACATTAATTGGAGCAGTTTTAGGGACGAGTACAGTAACTTCATTTGCAGAATCAGCAGCAGGAATATCTGCTGGAGCTAGAACAGGTTTAGCCTCTTTAGTAACAAGTGGATTATTTTTATTAGCTTTATTATTTACACCATTAGTTGGAATAGTACCAGGATATGCATCAGCTCCAGCGTTAGTATTGGTGGGAGTATTTATGTTTAAATCTATTGGAAATATAGATTTTACAGATATGAAACTAGCAATCCCTGCTTTTATAACAATTGTAATGATGCCTTTAACTTATAGCATTAGTATAGGTTTAAGTTTTGGATTTGTTGCATATATAATAACTCATATTGCAGCAGGAGAGATAAAAAAAATAAATGTAGCTTTATGGATAATAGGTGGATTATCAATTTTAAATTTAATAGTATAAATTTATGAAGAGAGGGAACTCTCTTCTTTTTTTATTAAATAAATTGAGAAAAATCAAAAGAAAATGTATAATATAAAAATTGAAAAAATTTATTGGAGGAAATGATGGATATATTATCACTTGTATTAATTTCTATAGGATTGGCTATGGATGCCTTTGCTGTATCACTAACTGAAGGATTAGCAATGAAAAAATTAAGAAAAAGAAATATTTTAAAAATCGCACTTGTATTTGGAGGATTTCAGGCTTTAATGCCGTATATAGGATGGAAGATAGGTGGTGTTTTTGCAGAAAAAATATCACAATATGATTATATAATAACAACAATATTATTATTATTTGTTGGTGGAAAAATGATTTTTGATGGTTGGAAAGAGCAAGAGTGTGAGGAAGAAGGAAAGTGTGATATGGCTTCAAACTTACTTTTATTAGGATTTGCAACAAGTATAGATGCTTTAGCTGTTGGTTTTTCCTTTTCATTAGTTCCAAATTTAAATATATATTACTCTATAGAAATAATAGGAATAATAACTTTCTTAATAGCTTCTTTAGGTGTCTATTTAGGGCATAAAGTAGGGCATTTAATAAGTTATAAAACAGAGTATCTAGGAGGAGGAATATTAGTTTTAATGGGACTTAAAGCTTTTATTAGTCATTTTCTATAAGGAGAAATTATGGAACAATTGTTTTTAATAAACTTTATATTTTTATTGGCAATTTTACCAATTTTTTATATTAGAAGAACTTTTTTTAGGAGAAATATTTTTTTAGGTAGATTTTTAGGAAACTATATTTTTATAGCTCATTATATATTTTTTTTATTAGTAATTTTAGGCGTAGTAAATTACTTTTATCGATTAAGCAAATTGAACATAGTAACTATAGCATTTATAGTACTTCCAATATTTTTTATATATGCGTACTATAATTTTTCAATGGCAAAAGTAATAAAAAGTGAGATAAAATTAGAAAGATATAAAAATGGTAAAAAATTGAGAATAGCGTTTATATCAGATGTACATTTATCAGCTCTAACTAATAAAGAGAATATAGAAAACTCATTAAAAAGAATGAATGAGGAAGAACCGGATATATTATTAATCGGAGGAGATTTAGTTGATTTTAGTTGTAAAGATATAAAAGCAAATTTTACAGCTAGTTTTAGAGAGATTGAACCTAAGTACGGAATGTACGCGATTTTAGGAAATCATGAATATCATGGAGGAATAGAGGAAAATATAAAATATATTGAAAATCTAGGAATAAAAATTTTGAGGGATAGTGTTTTAAAAGTTGAAGGAATAAATATTATTGGAAGAGATGATATAACAAATAAAAAAAGAAAAAAGATAGCATATTTGAAAAAAAAGATAGATACAGATTTACCAACAATTTTATTGGACCACAATCCAAATTCAATAGATGAGGCAATTACAAATAAAATTGATTTAGAGCTTTGTGGACATACTCATAGAGGACAATTTTTTCCTTATAACTTAATAGTGAAAAAGATGTATAAAAATTATCACGGATATAAAGTATTTGGAATAACTCATACAATAGTGAGTGCAGGATTTAGTTCTTGGTTAATACCATACAGAGTAAATAGTACTAGTGAAATAAATATTATCGATTTATATTATTAAATGTATGGTTTTTTAAACCATACAAATTTTTTTAAAAAAGTTGACTCATGATTCAAAATGTGATATAAATAACTTAAGAAAGATATTTTTACAAAACAGATTAAAAGGAAGTGTTGAAAATGACAAATGAAACAAAAAATTTCTATGATGCAATTATAATTGGAGGAGGACCTGCTGGAGTAAGTGCTGCAGTATATATTGCAAGTCGTGGATATAAACCTGTAATTTTAGAAAAAGAAGAAATTGGTGGAACAGTAGGTAAAGTTTCTTCAGTGACACACTACTTATCTGTGGATAATTGTGAAACAGGAGATTCTTTTAAAAACAAATTAGAAAGTCAATTAAAAGTTTATAATATAGAGGTATTAAAAGAAGATGTTATAGAAATAGATTTAGATAATTTATTAAAAAAAGTATCAACAAAGTCTGGAAATATTTATTTAGGTAAAACAATTATTCTTGCAAATGGAACAACACCAAGAAAATTAGGAATTTCAGGAGAAAATGAATTAAGAGGAAAGGGTGTTTGTTCAAATCCTTGGAAAGAAGGAAAAGAATATGCAGGGAAGGATATATTTGTAGTTGGTGGCGCAGATGGAGCTATAAAGGAAGCTATTTATTTAGCTCAATTTGCAAAAGAGTTATCAATTATTCATTTTGAAGATTCATTGGGAACAATAGCTGAATTTAAAAATAAATTAGAAAAACTAGAAAATGTAAAATTATATTTACATTCAAGATTAACAAAAATAAATGGTAAAGAAAAAATTGAAAGTTTAGAAATTACTGATGAGAAGACAAAAGAAGTAAAAGAGATAAAATGTGGAGGAGCAGGAGTGTTTGTTTATGCTGGTGCAACTCCTAATACAGAAAAATATAATAAATTAGAATTAGAAAATGGATTTATAAAAGTAAATTCTCAAATGAAAACAAATATAGATGGAGTATTTGCAGCAGGAGATATTTGTTGTAAAGATATAAGACAAGTTGCAACAGCTGTTTCAGATGGAACAATAGCAGGAATAAATGCAGCTAATTATTTGAAGACAGTATAAATGAAAAAGAGGACAGAAGTCCTCTTTTTTAATCGTTTTTCTCTTGATCTTCTTCGCCTCTGACTTCACTTGCTTCAGCTTCAACATTTGGATCTAATATATCTGGAGCAGGAGGAGTTTCTTTTTTTTCAGTAGAGCACACACATGTTTTAGGAAGTTCAACTTTAGGTTTGTTACAACATTTTGACATAAAAATCACCTCTTTAATTTCTTTAACATATTCTTCTTATTAGGTTTAAAATTTCCTTTAATAATGTTAAAATAAATTTATAATATTTTTATTAATAATATTTTGGAGGGATTTAGTGAAAAAATTATTATCAACAATTTTTTTTATTTCATCATTAGTATCTTATGCTGAAGGGTTTCAAATTATTACTTTGGGAAGTGACGGTGGAGTAATGGACGGAAGTATTTCTGGATATCTTATAAGAGATAAAAATGATGAAAATTTTATAGCTTTAGATGCAGGAACAGTACTTCCTGGAATAAAAAGTGGATTAGAAAAAGAGAGTTTTAAGAATATAACTATACCTCAAGATACAGAGTGGAGTGATATTGGATATATTTTTAGAGAGAAAATAAAAGGATATCTGATATCTCATGGACATTTAGATCATATATCAGGGTTAGTAATATCATCAACAGAAGACACTGCAAAGGATATTTATGGATTGAATAGTACAATTGAAACTTTAAAAAACAATGTATTTAATTGGAAACTTTGGCCAAATTTTTCAAATGAAGGTGAGGGATTTAAATTAAATCAGTATAAATATCAGGTATTAGAACCAAATAAAATTAAAGATCTAAATGGTACAAATTTAAAGGTTACTGCATTTCCATTAAGTCATAGCAATTATGAATCAACAATGTTTTTATTGGAAAATAACGATGAATATATAGTATATTATGGAGATGTAGGACCGGATAAAGTGGAAAAAAGTAATGGGTTAGAGGAGAGTTTTAAAGTTTTAGGACCTTTGATAAAAGATAAAAAACTGAAAGCGATAATGATAGAATCATCCTTTGATAACTCTAAAGATGATAAAGGTCTATTTGGGCATCTATCACCAAGATGGATAAATGAAGAGTTTAAGGTTTTAGAAAAATATTCAGGTAAGGGGACATTAAAGGGATTAAATGTGGTTATAACTCATATAAAGCCTAGTTTAAAAAAGAGCGAGAATACGAGAGAGAATATAAGAAAAGAACTATTAAATAATAATATACATGGTGTCAAATATTATTTTCCAACTCAAGGAGAATCATTAGAATTTTAAAAAAACTAGCCTTAAGGCTAGTTTTTTTATTTAAATAAAGAATGCAAATAAGCTTCCCATAAGAATTAAAATAGAAAAATTTAAAATAGAAAAAAGAATAAAAAACTTTCTTTTTTCTTCTGGAAATTCACTAATATAAAGTTTATATGAAATTAAACTAGCTAAAGAAGCAATCAAAGTTCCAAGACCACCGATATTAACTCCTAGTAAAAGAGGTTGCCATTTAGTTGTAAATTCAGATATTAAAATTGCAGCAGGAACATTACTTATAAATTGACTTAGAATAATCCCTGTGAAATAAACTTGCGTTGATTCAGATAATAAATTAAACATCCAGGATCTTATTAATTCAATATTTGATAAGTTTCCAACAAAAATGAAAAAGCTAATAAAAGTAGCTAAAAGAATCCAATCTATTTTTTGAAAAATATTTTCTTTTTTATAAGTTAAATACCCAATATTAAAAATTGTGATATAAATAATTGGAAGTTTAAAGAATATACTTAACAAAACGGAGATAAATATAGCTGTTGAAACAAAAACATTGATATTTTTTTTAAATATAGGAGTTTCAAGTTCAAAAATTAACTCCTCTTTAGGAGTAAAAAAATTAACAAGTAATAAAATAACAAGGCCAATGGTAGATATACCAAAAGTAATTTTAAAAAATTCAATTGGAGCTGGAGCAAATTTAGAATATAAATAGATATTTTGAGGACTCCCCATAGGCGTTAGTGCACTTCCTAAGTTGGCTGCAATAGTTTCTAAAATAACTATTTTTAAAGTTGAAAAATTAGATTTCTTTCCAATTATAATAGTTAATGGAATAAAAGTTATAAGAGCAACATCATTAGTTAGAAACATGCTAAAGAAAAAAACCAAAATAATTAATGCAGCACATATAATTCTTTGACTATTATATTTTTTTAAAAAGTTAATAGCTATAAAATCCAAAACATTTTCTTTTTTATAAAGTTCTACTACAACCATTAGGTTAAAAAGAATCATTAATACATGTGTATCAATATATGAAAACTTAGGAAGAATAATAAAACTTGTGATAATAGCAAAAAAAGTTGCTATTAAAAAAAGAGATTCTGATTTTAATTTACTAAAAAGATTAATAAGTAAGAATTTGTTTAAGTTCATAAAATACCTCTATTTTCTTTTATTTTAGTATTATTATAGTATTTTTAAAAAAATTCAGCAATTTATTTTATAAAATTTGAAAAAAAGTTTGACAATAAGGGATTAAATTTGCTATTATCATTTCAAATAAAAAAATAGGAGGAAATAAAATGACTATGAGAAGAGTTTTAAGGACACACAATAACTATAACAAAAAAATAGAATTTTTGTGTGCCAAGAAAGCAATCTCAGGTATTTTATTATAGTTTAATTTTTTTATTATTCTATAGATTTATATTATTTGAGCCAGTGTTTTAAAGCACTGGCTTTTTTTATACAAAAAAATATTTAGGAGGATATTATGAAAAAAATATTAGGAATTTTATTATTTATTTTAATGGGAGCAATTGTATTATCAAAAGAAGTTTTATATGTTGGAACAAATGCTGAGTTTGCACCTTTTGAGTATATGGAAAATGGGGAGATTATAGGATTTGATATTGATTTAATAAATAAAATTGGTGAAAAAATTGGAAAAGAGATAAAAATAAAGAATATAGCTTTTGATGGATTATTACCAGCACTTCAAACAAATAAAATAGATTTAATAATTGCAGGAATGACAGTAACAAAAGAAAGAGAGAAGTTTGTAAATTTTTCAAATGATTACTTTGTAGCTAATCAAGTTATTATAGTTCCAGAAAATGAAGGTACTATAATAAATATGGATTCATTAAAAAATAAAAAAGTAGGAGTGGTACTTGGATACACAGGGGACTTAATAATATCTAAAATTCAAGGAGTTAACAAAGTTCAGTACAATTCAGCACCATCTTCTATTATGGCTTTAAAAGGTGGAAATATTGATGCAATGATATTAGATTCAGCTCCAGCTCAAAGTTATGTGGCAAAAAATAAAGGTTTAAAAATAATAGAAATAGATAGTGAAGTTGAAAAATATGCAATAGCAGCAGAAAAAAATAATGAAAATCTTATTAAAAAAGTAAATAAAGCTTTGGAAGAGATAAAAGCAGAGGGTATTTATGATGAATTAATAATAAAACATTTTAATTAGGAGGAGAGAGATGAAGGAAAAGGTTATTTTAGCATATTCAGGAGGATTAGATACATCAGTTATAATTCCGTGGCTGAAGGAGAATTATGATTATGATGTTATTGCAGTGGCAGTAAACGTAGGACAAACAGAGGATTTTAAAGCAATTGAAGAAAAAGCATATTTAACAGGTGCAAGTAAATTTTATTTGGTAGATAAAGTTCATGAATTTGTAGAAGAATATATATTTCCAACATTAAAAGCAGGTGCTATTTATGAAAATAAATATTTGCTAGGAACATCAATGGCAAGACCAGTTATTGGAAAAGCTTTAGTTGAGGTGGCCCATATAGAAGGGGCGAAATATATAGCTCATGGAGCAACGGGTAAGGGAAATGATCAAGTAAGATTTGAATTAGCTATAAAAGCTTTGGATCCATCTTTGAAAATAATAGCTCCTTGGAGAATTTGGGATATTAAATCAAGAGAGGAAGAGATTGAATATCTAGAAAAAAATGGGATTACACTTCCATTTCATAAAAAATCTCCTTATAGTAGAGATGAGAATTTATTTCATGTAAGTCATGAAGGGTTTGACTTAGAATGTCCTTCAAAAGAGCCTAACTATGAGAATGTTTTACAATGGGTTAAGACTCTAGAAGTAGCAAATGAAAAATCTGAGTACATAAATATTGAATTTGTAAAAGGAGTTCCTGTTGCAATAAATGGAGAAAAAATGAGTGGAGTAGAAATTATAAAACAATTAAATAAAATTGGTGGAAATCATGGGATTGGTGTTTTAGATATGGTTGAAAATAGATTGGTTGGAATGAAATCAAGAGGAGTTTATGAAACTCCAGGAGGAACAATTTTATTTTTTGCTCATGAAGAATTAGAAAGATTGTGTTTAGATAAAGATACGTATCAAGAAAAAATAAAACTATCACATGATTTTTCAAAATTAGTCTATAATGGTCAATGGTTTACAACTTTAAGAAAAGCTATAACAGCTTTTGTAGATGTAACTCAAGAGTTCGTGACGGGGGAAGTAAAGCTAAAATTATATAAAGGAAATATTATTTTAGCAGGAACGACATCTCCATTTACATTATATTCAGAGGAGTATTCAACTTTTGAAAAAGATAGTGTTTATAATCAAAAAGATGCAGAAGGATTTATAAATCTTTTTGGATTACCGATTAAAATAGAAGCACTTTTAAGAAAAAACTTTTGACATTTGAAAAAAAATGTGATATTCTGCCTTAAATTAATATTTTGATAGAGGTTGCAAATTTTATTAGTAAATAAACTGAGATTAGTAGATCAAAGATGTTTGTTAAAAGGAAAATTTGCCGAAGTTTAAGTTTTTCTACTAAAAAATTTAAGCTGGGTACATAAAGAATATTTATGTAACTGTCACCAAATTGGTGTTGTGCTATCGTGGATTATTTTAAGCTAACATAGTTGAAATGAGAGTTTTAAGCGATGGTTATTTTTTTGACTATCGCTTTTTTTATTATTAAAATCATCTAAGGAGGAACTAATGAGAGTAGTAAAAAAATTTGGAGGAAGCTCAGTTGCAACAATAGAAAAAATAAAAGATATAGCTAAAGATATATCTAAAAACTATAAATATGGTGATGAAATTGTAATTGTAGTTTCAGCTATGGGAAAAACAACAGATGAGTTGATAAAATTAGCTAAAGAGATTTCAGAAACTCCAGATGTAAGAGAACTTGATTCATTATTATCAACAGGAGAGCAAAAATCAATCTCTCTTTTAAGTATGGCATTAAAAGAAATTGGATGTAAGGCTATCTCTTTAACTGGTGCTCAAGCAGGGATAAGAACAGGTGGAACACATACTAAAAATAAAATCGAAAGTATAAAAATTGATAGAATAGAAAAACATTTAAAAGATGGAAAAATTGTAATTGTTGCTGGATTTCAAGGAGTAAATGAAGAAGGCGATATAACAACATTGGGAAGAGGTGGATCTGATACGAGTGCTGTTGCCTTAGCTGCAGCATTAAAGTGTGATTGTGAGATATATACAGATGTTACAGGAATATATGGTGTAGACCCTAGAGTTTATAAAAATGCTAAAAAACTTGAAAAAATTTCATACGAGGAGATGATGGAGATGGCAAATTTAGGTGCAGGAGTAATGGAGACTAGAGCAGTTGAAATAGGGAAAAAATATGGCGTTAAGATTTACGTTGGACAAACTTTAGGAGTTGAAACAGGAACATATATATGTGATAATAGTGAAATAATTGAAAAAAAAGCTGTAACAGGAATATCTATAAATAAAAATGTTATAATGGTAAATTTAGAAAACTTTTTAGCAATTCCTAAAAATGTAGCAATCATTTTTAATAATTTAGCTAAGCATAGTGTTAATGTTGATATGATATCACAAAATGAAGTTGAAAACGTTAAGGGAAGTATAGGATTTACTTGTCCTTTGACAGATGAGCACTTTTTAAATAAATCATTAGAGGAGATTGCTAAGGAGATTCCAGATATAGAGGTTACAAAAAGAACAGGAGTTGTAAAAATATCTTTAGTAGGAATAGGAATGATAAGCAATTTTGGCGTAGCAGCAAAAGTTTTTGAAGTATTAGCAGAGATAGATTCAGCATTTTATCAATGCACTACATCAGAAATTTCAATCTCGTTAATTATAAAAGAATCTGATACAATAAAAGTAGTAGAAAAATTAGCAGAAGTATTTTCAATATAATGGAGGGACTAAAATGTATAATATAGCAATAGTAGGAGCAAGCGGATTGGTAGGTGGAACTTTTTTAAAAGTTTTAGAGGAGAGAGATTTGCCAATAAAAAATTTATATCTTTTTGCTTCGGCTCGTTCAGCTGGAAAAGAGGTTATTTTTAAAGGGAAAACTTTAGTGATAGAGGAGCTTACAGAAAATAGTTTTGATAGAGAGATAGATATAGCACTATTTTCAGCTGGAGGAGATATTAGTAAGAAATTTGCTCCGGTTGCAAGTGAAAAAGGTGTAATAGTAGTTGACAATAGTAGTGCTTGGAGAATGGACGAAAATGTTCCACTAGTAGTGCCAGAAGTAAATCCAGAGGATATATTTAAAAATAATGGTATAATAGCTAACCCAAATTGTTCAACGATTCAATCAGTTGTTCCATTAAAAGTAATAGATGAGCTATATGGTATAAAAAGAGTTGTATATTCAACATACCAAGCTGTATCGGGAAGTGGAATAAAAGGAATAGAGGATTTACAAAGAGGATTAAAAGGAGAAGAACCAAAAACATATCCTCATCCAATAGTTAATAATTGTTTACCACATATAGATTCTTTTTTAGAGAATGGATATACTAAAGAGGAAGAAAAAATGATAAATGAAACTCGTAAAATTTTAAATAAAAAAAATCTTCCAATAACTGCAACATGTGTTAGAGTACCAGTTTTAAATGGACATTCTATATCGATAAATGTTGAGTTAGAAAGAGAAGCGAACTTAGAAGAACTAAAAGCAAAATTTAGAGAAACAAAAGGCATTGTGCTTGAAGATGATGTGAAAAATAATAGATACCCATTAGCTACTGAAGCTAATGGAACGGATGAAGTTTATGTGGGGCGTTTAAGAAAAGATTTTAGCATAGAAAAAGGATTAAATTTATGGGTTGTAGCTGATAATATTAGAAAAGGAGCAGCAACAAATGCAGTGCAAATTGCAGAAATTTTAATGAAAAAATAACTAGAGGAGAAAATATGCTAAAAGTAAATCCAAATTTAGATAAAATTGAGATATCTGTTATAAGAAAGATAGCAGAAGCTTGTAGAGAATATGAAGGGGGTGAAAAGCCTCTGATTAATCTAACAATAGGAGAACCAGATTTACCACAACCTAAAATAATAATAGATGAAACTATTGGGTATATGAAAGATGCTAAATTAGGTTATCCACAGTTAGGTGGTATGATTGAGTTAAGAGAAGAGATTGGAAGATACTATAAAGAAAAATATAATTTAAATATAGAACCAGATGAAATAATTATAACTGTCGGCAGTACAGAAGGATTATCAACAGCAATAAAGACTATAATTATGCCAGGAGATGAGGTTCTAACTCCTTTACCTGTTTATCCAGGGTATGAGCCATTAATAACATTAGCTGGAGCTAAGTTAATAAAAATGGATACGTCAAGTGACAATTTTGAATTGACTGTTGATGTTTTAAAAAAATATGTGACTCCTCAGACGAAAGCTATTATTTTAAATTATCCATCAAACCCATCAGGTATAACTATATCTAGAAAAAATAGAGATGAGATATTAAAATTTGTTAAAGAGAATCATTTGTATATAATAAGCGATGAGGTTTATAGTGAAATTATATTTGAAGGTGAACATAATAGCTTTTTACAAGATGGATATAGAGAAAATGTTATTTTAATTAATGGTTTTTCAAAATCACATTCTTTAACTGGTTGGAGAATAGGATATATAATAGCAAGTAAAAAAATGAGAGAGTATTTGGTAAAGGTACATCAATATGCAGTAACATCAGCGAGTATAATTTCTCAAAAAGGAGCACTAATAGCTTTAAAAGAGTGTAAAGATATATCTTCACAAGTTGAAATTTATAAGAAAAGAGCTGAAAGTGTATATAAAAAGTTAAAAGAAAAACAAATATCTGTTATAAAACCAAAAGGAGCAATCTATATTTTTGTATCCTTAGATGGAATTACAAAATTAAACTCTTTAGATTTTGCTAAGAGTCTTTTAGAAGAGGAAAGAGTTGCAGTTGTTCCTGGAATAGCCTTTGGAATGGATAATTATATAAGAATTTCTTTAGTAAAAGATGAAGAAATTTTAAATGAAGCAATAGATAGATTTATTAATTTTGTAAATAAAAAAGATAGAGAATAAACTCTATCTTTTTTTATTAAAACTTAACTTTATTTACTTCATCAGCAAATTTTTTAGTAATAAGTTGAGGTCTAGTGATAGCACCACCAACAACAACAGCATAAGATCCTAATTCCATTGCTAATTTTGATTTCTCTGGAGTGTCAAAATTTCCCTCAGCAATTATAGGAGTTTTACATTTTGATATTAACTCTTTAAGAACATCAAAGTTATTTAAGTCTTTAGACTGTTCAGTGTATCCAACTAAAGTTGTTCCAATATAATCAAAACCTAATTTTTCTGCACGAACTCCCTCTTCAGTAGTAGAGATATCAGCCATAAATTTTTGGTTAGGATATTTAACTTTTAAAGACTTTAAAAGGTTTAAATCAGCATTTATAGTAGCATCAAGAGCAATGACATCAATATTAGTAGCAATAAGTGCTTCTAACTCTTTTTCAGTGGGAGTAATATAAGAAACCATATTCTCATAATCTTTTTTTATGATACCAATGATTGGTAAATCAACTACTTTTTTTATTTCAAGAATATCTTCTACTCCATTGGCTCTAATTCCAACAGCTCCTCCTATTTGAGCAGCAACAGCCATTCTGCCCATTATAAATGAACTGTGTAAAGGTTCGTTTTCTAGTGCTTGACATGATACAATAAGACCTCTTTTCATAAAATCCTCCTAGTTGTTATTTTCTATAATCTCATTTATTTTTTGTTTAATAGGATCAGCCATAGCTCCAAAAATAGCTTGAATTCCACCTTGTACTTCTAAAACCCCAGTTGCACCAAGACTTTTTAATTTAGCTTTGTCAACTTTAGATACATCTTTAACAGATACTCTAAGTCTTGTTATACAAGCATCAACATCATCAATATTTTCTTTTCCACCAAGAGCAGCTAAAACTTCTTTAGATGTTTCAAAAAGAGAATCTTTAGTTACTATTTTAATCTCTTCATCATCTCCCTCTCTACCAGGAGTTGCAATGTTGAAACGCTTAATTAAGAATACAAAAGAAAAATAATATAGAGCAAACCAAATCGCTCCAATTATTAAAACATACATCCAATTAGTCGCTTCATTTCCTTGTAGAACACCAAAAAGAGTAAAGTCTATTAAACCTCCAGAGAATGTATTTCCAATAGATATATTTAATAAATCAGCTACAAGAAAAGATAAACCATCAAAGAATGCATGAACTCCATACAACCAAGGAGCAACAAATAAAAACATAAATTCGATAGGTTCTGTAATTCCTGTGATAAAAGATGTAATTGCAGCACCTAAAAATAATCCACCAACAAGTTTTCTTTTATTTAGAGGTGTGCAATGGTACATAGCTAAACAAGCAGCTGGAAGACCAAACATCATAGTAGCAAAACGTCCAGCAAAAAATCTAGTTCCCTCAGTAAATAGACCAGTATGATTAGGATCAGCTAATTGAGCAAAGAAAATATTCTGAGCTCCAACAATAGTTTTTCCAGCAACTTGAGCAGTTCCACCAAGCTCAGTATACCAGAATAAAGGATAAATCATGTGATGTAATCCAACAGCTCCACTTAGTCTTAAAAGAAAACCATAAAGGAAAGTTCCAAAAATTCCTAAACTAGCAATCGATTTTCCAGCAGATGTTAGCCATCCTTGGAATGTTGGCCATGTTAAGAAAAATATTATACCGATTCCAATTGCTGCAAAAGAAGAAACAATAGGAACAAATCTTGATCCACCAAAGAAACCAAGAACAGCAGGTAGTTTAATATTGCTATATTTATTATGTAGGTAAGCTACTAAAGAACCTATAACAATAGCTCCAACAACACCTGTGTCGATAGAACCTACTTCAGGTTTAAATGCTGTAATTAATCCTTTAATAGAAGCATTCATAACTAAAAAAGCTACAGCACCAGCTAAACCAGCTGTTCCTTTATCTTTTTTAGCTAATCCAATAGCAAGTCCAATACACATAATAAGAGCTAGATTAGCAAAAATAACTTCTCCAGAAGCAGACATAACTTGTAAAATACCTTGTAGAATTGGTATATTTAAGAAAGGATAAGCATTGACAGTGTTTGCGTTTGAAAGAGCTCCTCCAATTCCTAAAAGCAATCCAGCAGCTGGTAAAATAGCTATTGGAAGCATGAATGATTTACCAATTTTTTGTAAATTTTTAAACATAGTAACCTCCTGTTGCATAAAATATTTTCATATAAATATGCATATATGAAAATAATTTTCATTAATTATAGTATGAATATATCACATAAATATTAAAATTACAACAAAAAAACAGCTTTTAAGCTGTTTATTTTAAAATTGCTTCAATTGTTAATTGCATTTTTTTTCTTAAATCCTTGTTAGATAAAAGAATTGTAGAGATTAGGTCAAAAAGATACATAGTTGAGAATTGAGTGTTAATAAAATCTCTTTTATGAATAAAATCTGAAGCACAAATCAAAATTAAATCGTTGGAAAATTTTTTAATGGAACTATTAGGAAAACTTGTAACTCCAATTGTATGGGCACCATTTTTTTGAGAAACTCTTAAAGAATCCACAATCTCTTTTGTTTCGCCAGAAATAGAAATTCCAATAACAAGATCATCAGCTGAAACAATAGCACTATTTATAATCATCATATGAGAATCAGTGATACTAGAAACGTTAAATCCCATTCTTAAAAGTCTTTGCATAAATTCATGTGCAGTAAGTCCAGAGCTTCCTACCCCATATATGTAAATTCTTTTAGCTTTTTTTATCTCTTCAACAACTTTTAAAATAAGTTTTTTATTGATTAATTGGTTTGTTTTTTCGATTACCTCTGTATAATAATTATGAACAGCTGAGAAAAGATCATTTTCTTTAGGAAGAGGGTTATTAAAAGTTGTATTTAACTTAATTTTCATTTGAACAAAACTATCACAATTAATTTTTTTAGAAAATCTAGTTATTGTAGAAGTAGATGCTCCTGTTGCTTTTGAAAGGTTAGTAATTGATATATTTTCAATATTATCTTTATGTTTGAGTATATAATTAGCGATATCTTTTTCTTTTTGGGAAAAACTGTTATACCTTTGTTTTATTTCATATACGATATCCAAAGTAAAACCTCCTAGAATATTTATATTATAACTATATCATAAATAAATTTATAAAAAAATAGTTATTTTCATGATATAATAGCCACTAGATAACGATTTCATTGGAGTGAAATATGGAAAAAAAAATAAGAGTGACTTTACCTAGAAAAATAGTTGAGATTTTAGAAAATGATATTGAGGAATTTTTTATAAAAAAAAATACGTTATTAAATTATATATATGCAGAAAAAATAAAGGAAAACCAAGAGAAAAAATTTATTTATCCTTATAAAGGAGAAACTTCAGTTATTCAATTTAATTTAAATAAAAAAAACTTAGAAGGATATTATAATTTTTTAGAGGAAAATAATATTCAAAATGAATCAGAGTTCTTTAGAGAAATTTTAATTGAATATGCTAGTTTAGGAAAGAAAAAGAGAGAATGTTTTTTATTTAAAGAGATAGTTGAAAGAATAAATTATTCAATAAAAGAGAAAAGAACAATCAAGATAGTTTTTCGAGATGAAAAAAATATTGAAGTTGAACCATATTTGATTGAAAGTTCTAAGCTAGAGGTTATGAATTATCTATTTTGTTATAATTTGAGAGAAGGAAAGTGGAAAAACTATAAGATTAAATATATAAAATCAATTTATATAAAAAATACATCTTTTAAGCTAAGAGATAAAGAGTTTATAGATAAAATGAAAGATAATTTTGATCCTTTTATATCTTTTGGACAATATATTAAGATTAAATTAACAACAGGTGGAAAAAAGATATTTAATGAAATAGAAACAAATAGACCACAAGTTATAAAAATTGATAAAGATGAGTATATATTAGAATGTTCACATGAAAAAGCAAAAAGATATTTTAGTTTTTTTTTAGATGAGGTTGAAATATTAGAACCACAAGATTTAAGAGAGTGGTTTAAAGAGAAGTATAGAAAAGCCTTAATTAAATATGAGTAATAAAAAATCCTCATCGAAGATAATTTCTTTAATGAGGATTTTTTATTATATATTTTTTAATTTTTCGGGATTATATCCTAAAATAACACCTTTATCTGATCTAATAATAGGAGTTTTAAAAAGAATAGGACTCTCTAGAAGCAAATCCATTGTATCATAAACCATATATTCTAGGTTTCTTTTTTTATACTCTTTTCCTTCAATATCTAAAAAGTCATTTAAATCATAGTATTTTAAGAAGTTTTCAAACTCTTTTTTTGAGGGAGCTTTTTCAAGTAAATCAATAAATTGAGTTTTAATTCCTCTTTCTTTAAAAAATCTTTGAACTTTTTTAGTTTCGTTACAGTTCTTTTTTCCAAAAATTTGTATTATCATAATTATACTTCAATATACCTCCATTTTCCTTGTCTAAATCTATACAAACACGCTAACCCACGATATGTTAAATCTACAATCATTACCATCCAAGCACCATTTAAACCAAAGTTAAATACATATAAGAATAGATATGTAAGTGGAATTCTAACTAAAAACATACCAATAGATGTAATCCAAAGAACAGATTTAGTATCTCCAGCTCCTCTTAAAGCACCACTTAAAACCATTGAAACTGCTAAAATAGGCTGAGCGATAGATACAATTCTAAGAGCAGAACTAGCCATGGGAACTATAGATTGTTCCTTTGTAAACATTGAAATTACAAATTTTGGAAAAATCATAAAAATAAATCCAAATGCAGTCATAACTCCCATAGCTAAAAACATGTTTAAATAGCCAGCTTTTTTCGCTTCTTGATACTGTTTTGCTCCTAAGTGCTGTCCAACAAGAGCAGTACCAGCAACAGAGAATCCAAGTCCTAAATTGAAAGAGAAAGACTCTGCAGTTAAAGCTATTTTATGTGCTGCATATTGAAGTGTTCCTAAGTTTATAACCATGGCTTCAAAAATAAGCATTCCAATTCTAAATATTCCTTGTTCTCCAGCAGAGGGTAATCCAACTTTTAAAAGCCGTCTACAAATCTCTTTATTTATTTTAAAATCTTTTTTACTTAATGCAATACAATAATTTTTTTTATATATTATTAAGAATGAAAATATTAAAGTAACTATTCCTCTAGATATTGTTGTAGCTACTCCAGCACCAAAAACTCCAAGATTTAAAACAAAGATAAAGATATAATTAAGTAATATATTTGAAAAAATACTAATTGTATTATTAATCATTGGAATTTTAGCTTTGTTAATAGATCTAAATCCATATGAAAAAATAATGTTAAAGCACAAAAAAGGAATTCCTAAAGAAACAACTTTTAAATAACTTAAAGCGTCTGTTATAGGTTGGTTTTTACTAATAATTCCAAGGATATTTTTACCGAAAATAATAAAGATAAAAGTAACGATGAAAGCTGCAGGAACTCCTAAGATTAAACTTTGACTCATCCCCTCTTTAGCTTCATTATAATTTTTAGCTCCAAATGCACGACTGACCATAGCTGTAGTTCCAACACTGATTGCGAAAAATATTGGAATAACAGTTAAAATTGGAGCAGTTCCTAAACCGACAGAAGCAATAGCTTCTGGACCTAATCGTCCAACCATAATTAAATCAAAAAATCCAAGTAGTGTTTGCACAAACATATCTACAATAGTAGGTAAAGCAATAGTAAAAATAGATAGAATTTCACTTCTATTTTCTCTCCAAAGAGAGCGAATTTGTTTCAAAATAATCCCTCCAAAAATTTATTTCTAAAGGGTATTATATATTAAAAAATTTAAAATTGATATATAAAATTTTCAGCTGGAAGTTTTTTTTGAATGATACCATTTTCGTATAACCAATTAACGTTATTTTCCCAAACTTTCTTAGTTTGAGTTAAAAATTTATTTTGAGGTGTTTCCATTATTGGTAGTAAAATTTCTAAACTTTCCTTTTCTACAGTTTCACTTAGTGGAAATTGATCAACAGCTTGTTTTGAAAGAAGAAGATTTAAAGATTCACTAGGATTGTTCTTAACATCTTCAAATCCTTTTTGCATAGCTTTTAGAACTTTTGTATAAGTATCTTTATTTTGGTTTAAAAGTTCATCATTAGCAACTAAAATAAGTTCGTATGCTTGAGGAATTCCAAAGTTATCAATTAAAAAATAGTTTATATCTATACCTTTCTCTTTAATGACAGGAACTTCATGATTAATCATATTTCCAATTGTAAAATCAACTTGATTTGTAATCATAGATGTTAGAAGTTCAAATCCGACATCAGTAATTTTAAGAGAGTTAGGATCTAAATTTTGAGAAATCATCATTGATTTTAAATACGTTTCAGAAAGAACTCCACCACTAGTACCTGCAATTTTATTTTGAAAATCTTTTGGAGAAGTTATATTTTTTTCTTTTAAAGATATAACTGTATTAATGGATCTTTGGAGTATTGCACCAAAAGATTTTATAGGAACGTTTTCATTAGCTCTTGCCATAATGACACTATTTAAATAAGAGATTCCTATATCAGCTTTTTTTGCAGCAGGCAAAGTTAAAGAATCACTAGGTGAAGAGGGGTAAATTATGTTTAATTTTATTCCTTCATCTTTAAAGTATCCTTTTTCAACAGCTGTGTAAAGAAAAGAGTGTACAGCATTAGGATACCAATCTAAAATTATAGAAACTTCTTTTAAATTATCCTCTTTTTTTGAATTGCAACTTAGTAATAAAGTAACAAGTATTAAAACAGTAAGTATTTTTTTCATTTACTCCTCCAATGTAATATTATATTTTCGAATATAGTTATAATTTGTACTAAAGTTATAGCAAGTAAAGATATAATAACTATAGGTGCAAAAACGCCAGCACCATCTAATTGAGACATCATTCTTTTACTAAAATATCCAAGACCAGATGTAGCGCCTAACCATTCTCCAATAGCTGCTCCAATTAAAACAAGAGGAATACTCATTTTAAGAGCTGAAAAAAAATTGGGAAGGGCTCTAGGTAATTTTAACTTTAAAAAAATTTGTGTTTTACTTGCTTTAAGACTTTTAAAATAATTAATCTCATCTTTCTCTACATTTTGTAAACCGTTATATATAGTTATTGTAACTGGGAAAAAAGATATAATTACAGCAACCACAACTTTACTCCAAATGGAGTAACCAAACCATAAGATAAAAATAGGAGCTAGAGCAGTAATAGGAATAGTTTGGCTAGTTATAATTAAAGGATGGATACAACTGTATACTATATGACTAAAATCCATAGAGATAGCTAAAAATAGACCTAATAAAATAGTTAATATTAAAGAAATCACTGCAATATTGAGTGTAGCTGGTAAATGTATAAAGAAAAGACCTTCTTTGAGAATCCAGATTTTTTTTAATATATTTAAAGGAGTAGGAAGAATATAACCTTTATTAATATATCTTCCTAGAACTTCCCATAGTATAAAAAATGAAAAAAGAGAGATTATAGAAAAATTAATTTTTTTCATAAAAGTTATCTCCTTTAATAATAGAAAGAATCTCTTTTCTCAGATGTATTTTTTTTTCAAGAGTTATATTTTCAGGAACTAAAAACTCTTTAAATTTAGAAAGAGGTTTTTTTGAACAAACAAAAATTCTATGAGATAGAAAGATTGCTTCATCAATATCATGAGTGATAAAAATCATGCTTTTTTTAAGTGTTGATATTAGATTTAAAAGCCAATTTTGTAAATCCTCTCTAGTTATAGCATCTAAAGCTGAAAAAGGTTCGTCTAAGAGAAGCAAGTCCCCACCACTCATTAATGTACGAATAAGCGAGATACGCTGTTTCATTCCTCCAGAAAGCTCTTTAGGATAACTATCTGAATATTCTAATAAATCAAAACGTTTTAGGAGAGAGATGGCTTTTTCTTTTTCTATCTTTTTATTTCCTTTTTTTATTTCAATTGGTAAAAGTATATTTTCTAAAATAGTTCTCCATGGTAAAAGAGTATTTGATTGTGGCATATAAGATATACTTTTTAACTGAACAGTGCCATTAAAATTTTTTTCAATTCCTGCTAATATTTTTATGAGTGTTGATTTTCCACACCCACTTCCACCTACTATACTAATTAGTTCATTATGTTTTATATTAAATGAAAGATTGTCTAAAATAAAGTTATGATTATCGTATTTAAAAGTTAAATTTTTTACTTCAAGCATATTCATGTTAAAAAGACCCCTTATAAGACATATCCCAAAATTTATACTCGTAAATACTACAATTAATAAAAATTGTTTTTAAATGTTCTTTTTCTTCTGCTGAAATATGTTGGCAATATTTTTCGACTAGCTCAATATTCCAATTAGTTAACTCTTTGTATCTAGAAGAAGAGTAACATTCAATCCATTCACCATAGAATTCATCGCTAGAACCATAGAGTTCTTTTAACTTCAAACCAATCATTTCATAACTCCACATACAAGAAAGAGCAGCAACAGCCACTTCTTTTATATCACCACAGTGAGCTACTGAGAGCATGTAACTAGTATATGAAGTATTATCAAGAGTTGGTTTTTCTGATGCAATATCTAGTTCAGTAATTCCTAATTTTTTCATATAAACTCTATGTATTCCCATTTCAGAATTTAGAATTCCATCTGTAAGTGCAGCAAATTTTTTCATATCACTTTCATTTTTACTTTTTATAACACCTAATGCAAAAAGTTTTGCATAATCAAGAAGGTAGATATAATCTTGGATAATATAGAATTTAAATTTATCTTTTTCTAGAGAACCCTCACCGATTCCTCTTACAAATGGATGGGTGTAGTAGCTATCCCAAATTTCTTTTGCACTTTTGTATAACTCTTTTGAAAACATAAAAAACCTCCTGTTAAAATTTATATAAATAAAAAAAGCTATCTTCCAAAAAATAGGAAAATAGCTTTATATACACAATTATAAAATAAAAGTGATAATTAACTACTTCCCTACGCTAGTATTAACTAGATCAGGTTCTAAGAGTAAGTCTCAGCCAAAGGGCACCCCTAGTAGTTTAAAATATTATTTAATTATTAGAATGGAAACTCATCTTCATCAAAAGATGATCCACCAAAGTCATCATTAGAAGATTGCTCAGCAACTTTAGGTGCTGAATAAGATGGCGTTGGAGCAAAATCAGATGGTGCAGATGCTTCTCCTCTTCCTTCAACAAATTCCATGCTTTCAACAAGTACGTCATAACTTGTTCTTTTTTCTCCGTTTACCTCATATCTATTCATTTGAAGTCTACCATTAACAGCAACTTTTCTACCTTTTCTTAAGTATTCACCGATAAGTTCAGCTGTTTTTCCAAAAGCAACACAGTTAATAAAGTCAGCTTCTCCTTTAGAAAAAGGTCTGTCAACTGCTAAACTAAATCTTGAGTATGCTTTTCCGCTTTGACCAAATTTAAGTTCAGGATCTCTAGTTAAACGTCCAATTAATACGACTAGATTCATAAATACCTCCTATATTTTAGTTTATACACAGAGATTATAACAGAAAAATAAAAAAAATAATATTTATTTATAAAATAATTTTTTTAACTAAGGTATTGAATATGGTATAATATTATGAAAAATGTAAATTGTAGAAAGGGGAAAAAAATGAAAAAAGCAGTTTTATTAGATGTGAGTGCAATAATGTATAGAGCTTTTTATGGAAATTTAAATTTTAGAACTAAAAATGAACCAACAGGAGCGGTATATGGATTTGTTAATACTCTTATGAGTATTATAAATCAATTAAATCCTGATTATATAGGAGCTGCTTTTGATGTAAAAAGAGCCACTTTAAAAAGAAGTGAAATATATAAAGAATATAAAGCTCAAAGAGATGCAGCGCCAGAGGATTTAGTAGCTCAAATACCTAGAATAGAGGAACTTTTAGATTGTTTTGGAATAAAAAAATTTAAGATAGATGGATATGAGGCAGATGATGTATTAGGAAGCTTGGCTAAAGAGTTAGGAGCTAAAGGTATTGAATCTTATATAATAACAGGGGATAAAGATTTATCTCAGATTTTAGATTCACATGTGAATATCGCTCTTTTAGGAAAAGGTGATGGTGGAGGACTGAAAATACTATCAACTGAAGAGGATGTTATTGAACAGCTTGGAGTAAAACCAAAAATGATTCCAGATTTATTTGGATTAATTGGAGATACAAGTGATGGAATTCCAGGTGTAAGAAAAATTGGTTCTAAAAAAGCTATCCCGATGCTAGAAAAATATGGAAATTTAGAAGGGATTTATGAGAATATAGATTCTTTGACTGAGCTTCCTGGAATAGGAAAATCTTTAGTAAATAATTTAATTGAAGATAGAGAGTTAGCTTTTATAAGTCGTGAGTTAGCAACTATTGAACTATTGAACTTAGGTGTGAAGGCAGATGAGTTAGAGTATAAAAAAGATGATAAAAAACTTTTAGAACTTTTTAAAACATTAGAATTTAAATCTCTAATAAAAAAAATGAATTTAGAAGATGGACAAAGTCAAGTTATAGCTCAACCAGCTTCACAAAATGGAATGCAACTAGGATTATTTAGTTTTCAAGGAACACCTGAAATACTTGAAGAAAAAGGATTCTTTGTATTAGAAGGAGTTAAAATAAAAGAAAAGTTAAATTCAGATAGTGAAATAGCTATTTATTGGGGAGAAAAAGGCGTAGCAGTATCTTTAAAAAATAAAGATTACTTTTTGCCGTTAAAAGATGAAGAGAGTAAAAATTCTTTTAAAGAAGTTTTAAATTCTAACAATAAATTTATATCATATGGCTTTAAAAACTTTTTGAGACATGGATATTTTGTAAAAAATATGGATTTTGATACAATGTTAGCTTATCATTTATTAACATCTCAAACTAGAGAAGAGATTGAGGTAATGTTAAGAAATGTTATAGAAGAGGATGTAGAAAAGTATAATGAAGTTTTTGGAAAAACAAAAATAGAGGATATATCTACTGAAGATTATGGAAGGTTTCTTACAAAAAGAACAAGGGGAATGCTTGTTGCTTATCCAGAGCTTGTAAAAGAGTTGGAAAATAATAATCTATACAATGTTTTAAAAGAAACAGAGATGCCTTTGATTAGAGTATTAGCTGATATGGAGATTGAAGGGATAAAAATATCACCAGAATACTTCTCTAAATATAGCTTAGAGCTAGAGAGCAGAATAGATGAGTTAACAAAAAAAATATATGAAGAAGCAGAAGGGGAATTTAATATCAATTCTCCAAAACAATTAGGTGAGGTTTTATTTATTAATTTAAATATTCCCCCAGTGAAAAAAACTAAAACAGGATTTTCAACTGACAGTGAGGTTTTAGAAAAATTAGCTGAACAAGGGTATGAAATAGCTAAATCTATTTTAGAGTTTAGAAAATTAAGTAAATTAAAATCAACTTATGTGGATCCTCTTCCAAGAATGGTTGATGAAAATAATAGATTACATACAACTTTTAATCAAACAGGTACAGCAACAGGAAGATTATCATCATCAGACCCAAATCTTCAAAATATTCCAGTGAGAACTGAAGAGGGAATGAAAATAAGAGCAGGATTTATAGCTAAGGATGGTTCTGTTTTATTGGGAATAGATTATTCTCAAATAGAATTAAGAGTTTTAGCTGAAATATCACAGGATACAAATTTAATAGAAGCGTACTCTGAGAATTTAGATTTACATAGTTTAACAGCTAGAAAAATCTTTGACTTATCAGAAGATGCTTTAGTGACAAGAGAGCAAAGAGATGCTGCTAAAACAGTAAACTTTAGTATAATATATGGTAAGACAGCTTTTGGATTATCTCAAGAATTAAAAATAACACCAAAAGAAGCTTCAGATTATATAACAAGATATTTTGAACAGTACCCAGCAGTTAAGCATTTAGAAAAAGAGATAATTGAATATGCTGAAGAACATGGATATGTTGAGACATATTTTAAGAGAAAAAGAATAATAGAAGGAATCAACTCAAAAAATAGAGTTATAAAAAATCAAGCAGAAAGAATGGCTGTAAATACAGTAATTCAAGGAACAGCTGCTGAAGTTTTAAAAAAGGTTATGATAAATTTATATGATTTATTAAAAGATAAAAAAGATATACATATGTTACTTCAAGTTCATGACGAATTGATATTTGAGGTGGAAAAAGAAAAGGTTTTAGAATATAAAGAAAAAATAGAAAAAATAATGAGAGAAAGTATTCAATTCTCTAAAGTTAAATTAGAAGTAAATAGCTCTATAGGACAGAATTGGGCTGAAACAAAGTAGGAGGAGATTGTGTCGTATACTTATAAAGTTAAAAATGAAATACTTCATCGTTGCGACTTGAATGAAGATGAAAAATACGCCGAGATAAGAGCGATACTCTTATTAAAACACGCTATTAATCAAAACAGCATAGAGCTGAAATTAGAAAATAAAGAGATAGCAGAGAGAATTTATTTTATGCTAAAAGAGTTAACAAACTTAAAGATTTTTATAAAATTTTCTAAAAGTAAAAAATTTGGAGAACATAATACTTATGTCATAAGTATTCCATCACAACCTGGAGTAAAAAAATTTATTGAAAATTTAGAAAAATATTCATCTAAAGTAGATGAGGTGAGTGAAGAGGTTGAAAAAGGATTTATAAGAGGAATGTTTTTAGGGTGTGGTTATATAAAATCACCAGAAAAAGAGTATGCTTTAGATTTTTTTGTTGATAGTGATGAATTAGCAGATGAATTATACAACCTCTTAGTGAAACTTGAAAAAAAAGTTTATAAAACAATAAAAAGAAATAAGCCACTTGTATATATGAGAAATGCAGAGGATATTATGGATATAATAGTTTTAATTGGTTCGATGAAAGAGTTTTATAACTATGAAGAAACAACGATGATAAAAGATTTAAAAAATAAAACTATTAGAGAGATGAATTGGGAAGTTGCCAATGAAACTAAAACTTTGGATACAGCTAGAAAACAGGTGAAAATGATAAACTATATTGGGTATAAAATTGGATTAAATGAATTGAGTCCAGTTTTAGAGGAAATAGCATTTTTAAGATTAGAAAATCCAGAGGCATCACTACAAGAGTTAGCAGAGATGATAGGAATATCTAAATCAGGAATTAGAAATAGATTTAGAAGATTAGAAGAAATACATAATGAACTTTTAGAAAAAGAAAGGGAAGCATAAGGGGAGTACAATGAAAATAATAGAGGATATTTTGCTAACTAAAGAAAACTTTGAAAATACATACGTAGCTATAGGTGCTTTTGATGGAATTCATATGGGACACAGGGAATTAATTTCTCAAGCTGTAAAAAAAGCAAAAGAAACCGGTGGTAAATCAGTTGTTTTTACTTTTTTAAATCATCCAATGGAAGTGACAAATAGAGTAAAAGCACCTAAATTAATTAGCTCTTTAGAAGAGAAAATTCATATAATAGAATCTTTAGGGGTAGATTATTTAATACTTCAACCATTTACTCAAGAGTTTTCTAATATGACTCCTCAGATATTTGTAGAAAGAGTTTTAGCAGAGTTGTTAAAAGCAAAAGAGATATATGTAGGATTTAACTTTTCTTTTGGAAAAGGGGGAAAAGGAACAGTTGAGAATTTAAGAAAATTGGGAAAACAACATAAAATTTTCGTTAATATAATAGAACCAGTAAAAATTAAAGAGCAGATTATAAGTTCAACATTTATAAGAGAAATGTTAGCAACGGGGAATTTAGATATAGCTAATAGATGCTTAGGACAACCATTTTTAATTATTGGTGAAGTTGTTCATGGAAGAAAGTTAGGAAGAATAATGGGGTTTCCTACGGCAAATTTAAAAATATTAAATAAGATATATCCTCCTTTTGGTATATATGGAGGAAGAGTTAAAATAGAAGGTGAACAAAATTGGTGGCATGCAGTCATTAATATAGGAAAAAATCCAACATTGAAACCTGATGAAAGAAGTATTGAGGTTCATATATTAGATTTTGATAAAGATATATATGGAAAAAGAATATATGTTTCTTTAATAGAGTTTTTAAGACAAGAAAAGAAATTTAATTCAATGGATGAATTAAAAGAAACAATAAAAAATGATGTTTTAAATTGGAAAGAAAAGGTAAGGGTAAAAGCAGATGGAGATTGTATTAAAAATAGATAACTTTGAAGGCCCTTTAGACCTTTTACTACATCTTATAGAAAAGAAGAAAATGAAAATATCTGAAATAAAAATATCTCAGATAATAGATGAATATCTTCAATTTATAGAGAAAGCACAAAGTGATAGTTTAAGTGTAAAGGTGGAGTTTTTAGAAATTGCATCGGAATTATTAGAGATAAAAGCAGTATCTATACTAAGTGTTGAAAAGGAAGAGGAAAAAGAAAAGGATCTAAAAAGAAGATTAGAAGATTATAAAGTATTTAAAGAAGTTGCACAAGTGATATCAAGTATTGAATGTGAATACAACATCTCTTATACTAGAAAAGAAGGAAGAAAAATAACTAAAAATATTCCTAAGGAGTTTGATTTAACTAGTCTAAAACTTCAAGATATGTTTAATAGTTATGTAAAATATTTGCCAAAAGATGAGGAGTATCTAGAAATTGAGGTTGAAAAAAGATATTCTTTAAAAGAGGAAATGGATAGAATAAAAGTTATTCTTTACTCTTCAGAAAAGGTTGTATTAGAACTTTTTAGACGAGCAGAAAATAGAACTCATTTAGTATATATATTTTTAGCAATTTTAGATTTATATAGAGATGGGGTTATATTAATAGAGGGTGAAGGTAACTTAAAGCTCTTTAGGAGGGATTAAGTGGAATACAATTATAAGATATACACACCAGAAAAATATGCTAGTAGCATGAGTAAAGTAGCTTTGAATAAATATTTAGAAAATAATTTGAAAGAGAATATACTAAATATAAAAGTAATAGATATATCATGTGGCTCTGGAAATCTTTTGTTAGCAATATTAGAGGAGTTGTTAAAAATTTCAAAGGAAATTTTTGGAGAATATAAATATAGTGAAAATTGGATAACAGGATTTGATGTAGATCTAAATGCATTAAAACTATTAGAAAAAAGAGCTGAGGCTCTTTTCTTTAAATATGGGGTCTTTGGAAAACTAAACCTGAAAGAGTGTGATTCATTATATGAAAAAATAGAAGAAAAATATGATATAGTAATAGGAAATCCACCATATTTAGGAGAAAAAAATCATAAAGAAATTTTTCATACAATAAAAGAAACTGATTTTGGGAAAAAATATTATAAACCAAAAATGGATTATTTCTATTTTTTTATAGATAAAGGTATTGATATATTAAAAGATAGTGGTATTTTAGTATATTTAACTACCAATTATTGGCTAAAAGCTGATAGTGCAGAAGGGATAAGAGAAAAAATGAAGTTTGAAGGTAGTTTCTTTAGATTGGAAAACTATAGTTATTCAATATTTAAAGATGCTATTGGGCAACACAATATAATTTTTTATTGGCAGAAAAATAGAGAAAACTTAGAGATATCTGTAAATGATGATGGTATCGAGTATTCTATTGAACAAGAAAATATTTTTACAGAGGAACACAGTAAAATTGCATTAATTCCCCCTTTTTGGAAAGAAAATATAAAGAAAATTAGAGAGAAAAGTAATGTTGTTTTAGGAGATCTTGTAAATATTAATCAGGGAATAGTGAGTGGAGCTGATAAAGTTTTTGTTTTTGATGAATACAAAGAGGAGTTCAAAAAATATTTAAAACCATTTTATAAAAATAGAGATATAGGTAAATATGAAATATCAAAAAAACCACCATTTTGGATTATGTATTTAAATGGCAAGTCTAAATTAGATGATGTAGTTACAAATTATTTATTGGATTATAAGAGTAAACTATCTATGCGAAGAGAGGTTATAAATAATAGGATAAATTGGTGGGAGTTACAATGGGCTAGAGATGAAGATATTTTTTTAAAACCTAAAATTATAGTTAGGCAAAGATGTAAAACTAATAACTTCGCTTATACAGAAAAAGAGTTCTATGGAAGTGCAGATATATATTATTTAACTGCGAAAACAGAAGAAGTTAATTTATACTATATTTTAGGTTATTTAAATTCTAAAATTTTCTTTTCGTGGTTTAATTATATAGGAAAGAAAAAAGGAAAGAATTTAGAGTTTTATTCAACTCCTTTAAAAGAATCTCCACTATATTATCCAACTATTCAAGATGAAATAAGATATATTGAAAATCTTGTAAAAAAACAACTTGAAAATTATAGTGAAAATATTCAAGATGAAATTGATAATTATTTTAGTAAGGTAATGAATATAAAAAAAATGAGTGAAGAGAATTAACTCTCCACTCATTTTTTTTTGATAATAAATATTATAAACCTTTTATGTCATTTGCTATAAATTGAGCTTTAGCACCAAATATAGCTTGAACTCCATTTTGTCCAACTTTTAAAACCCCAGAAGCTCCAAGTCTTTTTAATTCTGCATCATTTACAAGAGCAGTATCTTTAACTTCAAGTCTTAATCTAGTGATACAAGCATCAACAGAGATAACGTTTTCTTTTCCTCCTAAAGCAGCAAGAACTAGAGTAGCTAATTCACTACCTTCAGCTTTAGGTTGATCATCAACTTCAGCTCCAACTTCTCTTCCAGGAGTAGCTAAGTTGAATTTTCTGATAAAGAATCTGAATCCAAAGTAGTAAACTACAGAGAATCCTAAACCTACAACAATAACCATTGGCCAGTTAGTTTCAAACCCTTCAGTTCCAGGAAGAACACCAAACATAATGTAGTCAATAACTCCACCAGAGAATGTCATACCAATTCTAACACCAAACATATTCATTAACATAAATGATAATCCAGCGAAAATACAGTGAATTCCATATAGTATAGGAGCAACGAATAAGAAAGAGAACTCTAAAGGCTCAGTTATTCCTGTTAAGAAAGAAGTAAGAGCAGCAGAGAATAAAATTCCAGCAGCCATTTTTTTATTTTCAGTTCTTGCTTCATGATACATTGCAAGAGCAGCAGCAGGTAATCCAAACATCATGAATGGGAATTTACCAGTTAAGAATTTACCAGCTCCAGAGTAAGTAGCTGATGAGAATGAATGAACTCCATCTTTTAACATTGCAAACCAAATAGCTTGGTCTCCGTTAACTATTTGTCCAGCATTATTTGTATACTCTCCGAATTGATACCAGAAAGGAGCATAGAAAATATGGTGTAATCCAAATGGGATTAAAGCTCTTTCTGTAATTCCAAATAATAATGTAGAAATATTAGTGTTTGTTTCGTTAGCTAAATAAGATAATTGAGCAAGTCCTGCTTGAACAGGTTGCCAAATGTATGGCATAGCTAAACCAACTAAGAAAGCAAGAACCGCAGTCATAATAGGAACTAATCTTTTTCCTGCAAAGAAACCTAAGAAAGCTGGTAACTCTGTTTTATAGAATTTCTTGTAACAAATAGCAGCGATAATACCTGCAATAAGTCCTCCGAAAACTCCAGTTTGAAGAGTAGGTATTCCTAAAACCTCTGCGAAAGCAGGATTTCCAGCAGCAATACCGTTAGCAGCATCTGTAAGTGTTCCCATAGTAGTATTCATAATTAAAAGTGCAACAATAGCAGCAAGAGCAGCAATACCGTCTCCACCAACTAAACCAATAGCAGCTCCAACGGCAAATAAAAGTGGTAAATTACCAAATATTATTCCTCCAGCTTGTTCCATTAAAGGTATACCTAACTTATTTCCAGCAGCAAGGAATATACCAGCAGCTGGTAAAATCGCAACCGGTGTCATCAAAGCTTTACCGATTTTTTGAACTTCAGCAAATATTTTCATAAAACTCCTCCATAAGATTGATAATAAAGAATATTTAATTCACTAAAAGAATACATTTTATTTTGAAAAAAGTCAAGAAAATTATCAAAATAAATGAGCCTTTTTTTTACGCATTATTTGTGTTATAATTTAACAAAAGATTTTAAAAGGGAGTAAAAATATCTATGGAAACAGATAAAAAAAACAAAAAATATAAGATACTTGAACCCTTTTTTAAGAAGGAGAAAAAATTAAGAGAGATAGAAAAAGAGACTCAAATCTCTTATGCCACTTTAAAAAGATGGGTAAGTCAATATAAAGATTCAGGAGAAAAAGGTCTAGTAAAAAAAACTCGAGTAGATAAAAATACTTTTAAAAAGGTAAACGAAGATGTAATGGAACATTTAAAGACTTTATATAAAGAGTATCATGCACTGCCAGTAACTAAGTTATATGAAAAAGCTAAAAAAACTCTCAGTTCCTACAATAGTATGATAAGTTATCCTACTTTCTTTAGAATAATAAATAATTTAGATGAGAATATTAAACAAAATTCGATAAAATCTGTAAAAAAAGATAAAGTATATGAATATGCTATTATACAAAAAGCTATACCGATTCCTTTTTTTAACAATAAAAATAAAATTTTTTATTTGACTATTTTTTATAATAAAGAAAA